>JAPPPC010000095.1:3791-5333 GCA_028817685.1 Rhodospirillaceae bacterium | reverse complement strand
GTCATATTCTGCCGGAGAAAAGCCGACGGCGTAAAGTTTGATCGGCGGCCGGGCTTCTCCCGTCGGGGCGCGCAGTCTAAGATCGGCAACAGGTTCTGTTCGCGAATTGAAGGGTTTTGCGCCTCAATTTCGAGTTTCGCTTTGCGTGAAACAGGTCTCGGAAACGTAAGCCGGACCGGCGCATGTCATAGAGAAAAATCATGTACAGATTGGGCATCGACGTTGGCGGAACCTTTACCGATTTCACACTGCTGAATGCCGAAACCGGGGTCGCGACGCACTACAAAGCACCTTCAACCCCGCACAATCCTGCGGAATCCATAGGCGCTGGAATTCCCGTAATCCTGGCGGAATCTGGGGTGGAGGGAAGCGCGCTCCGGTTTCTGGGGCATGGTACGACCGTGGCGACCAATATGGCGATCGAGCGCCGGGGGGCGCGGACGGGGCTGATCACCACCAAGGGATTCCGGGACGTCATCGAAGTCGGCCGGCAATTGCGGCCCCATCTCTACGATTATGCCCAGACCAAACCGAAAGCGTTGGTGCCGCGAAGGCGGCGGCACGAAGTCGACGAGCGGCTGACTTACGATGGTACCGTCAGGCGGGCCTTTGACGACGAATCGGCGCAGGCCGCGGCAACAGCGCTGGCGTCCGCGCAGGTCGACGCGGTGGCGGTTTGTTTCCTGCACAGCTACCGGGAACCGGATCATGAACGCCGCATGCGCGGCATTCTCGAGGCCGCCTTGCCCGACGCCTATATCAGCCTGTCCTCCGACGTCCTGCCGGAGTTCCGTGAATATGAACGCATGTCGACGACGGCGCTGAACGCCTATCTCGGGCCGGCGATGGCGGACTATCTGGAAGCGTTTTTCGAGTCGGTGGCGGCGCTGGCCCCGCAACTCGAGCCCTACACCATTCACTCCAATGGCGGGCTGATGACGGCGAAGACCGTGCGCGACTATCCGGTACGGACGTGCCTGTCTGGTCCTGCGGCGGGGGTTGTCGGGGCGTCGGAGACCGCGCGCGCCGCCGGTCACGCGCATATCATCACCTACGATGTCGGCGGCACCAGCACCGATATTTCCGTCGTGCGGGATGCGAAGCCGACCTTCACCTCTGACCGGCAGGTGGCCGGCTTCCCGGTGCGCACGCCGATGCTCGATATCCATGTCATCGGCGCCGGCGGCGGCAGCATCGCCTGGCTGGACGAGGCGGGTGGACTGAAAGTTGGGCCCCGCAGCGCTGGCGCGGTTCCGGGACCGGTCGCCTACGGGTTGGGCGGGGAAGAGCCGACCCTGACCGACGCCAATTTGGCATTGGGGCGTCTCAACCCGAAAGGGTTGCTGGAAGGCGCCATGCCGATCGATATCGACGCCGCAAAGAATGCGATCGCCACGAAGGTTGCGGCACCGCTGGGGCTAAGCGTCGACGCGGCGGCGAACGGCATGCTGGAGATTGCCGTTGCCAATATGAGCCGCGCCATCCGGTCCGTGACGACGGAACGCGGTTACGACATGGGGGAATTCGAGCGGTTCGCCTATG
>JAPPPC010000095.1:0-3781 GCA_028817685.1 Rhodospirillaceae bacterium | reverse complement strand
GTCGAATGCCGCATTCCCCGGATCATCGTCCCGGAAGCGCCGGGCACCATGTGTGCCCGCGGTATCCTGCTTTCGGACATCCTGCATGACCTGGTGCGCAGCGCCATCGCCCCCGCGGACGCGGCGGGATGGCAGCGTGTGTGCAGCCTGTTCGAGGCGATGCGGCAAGAGGGTGAAGACCGGTTGTCGCGCGATGATGTGGCATCGGCGGACCGGGAGTATCGCTACTTCATCGATGCCCGCTATGTCGGCCAGAACCACGAGGTGCGGGTGGCGATGGACCGCATCGATGAAGACAATTTCGAGAGCTTCCTGCGCGGCTTCGCGGACCGGCACACGCAGGAATATGGCTACGACATTCCCGACCGGGCGGTGGAAACGGTGAATTGCCGCGTGCAGGCAATCGGCCGTGTGGTGCGGCCGGAGGCGCGGTCCGCGGGGCGGGAAGGCGCGCTGTCGGATGCGCTGGTCGAGCATCGGTCCGCCAATCTCGCCGGGGATTGGGTCGATGCGCCGGTCTATCGCCGCGAGGCGGTGCCGCTGGGCGTCGCGATCGACGGTCCGGCGATCGTCGAAGAGATGAGCGCAACGACCATTGTGCTGCCGGCGCAGCGTGCGACGGTCGATGAGCAGGGCAACATCATTATCGAGACGGGATTATGAGCCAGACATTCGATCCGGTGGCCGTGGAGGTCTTCAGCAACCGCCTGCTGTCGATCACCGAGGATATGGGCAACACGCTGATCCGCTCTTCCTTCTCCACGAACATCAAGGAACGCCGGGACTGCTCCGTCGGGTTGTTCGACGGCAACGGACGGCTGATCGCGCAGGCTTCCCACGTGCCGCTGCATCTGGGCTCGCTGATGGGCGGCGTCCAGGCGGTGCTGGAGACCTATTCGACGCAGGAGATGGGCGCGGGCGACGCGTTCATCTGCAACGATCCCTATCTGGCGGGCGGCACCCACATGCCGGACATCTCGATCGTCTCGCCCGTCGTGATCGACGGCGCGGTGCGGTTCTTCACCGCGAATATCGCGCATCATTCCGATGTCGGCGGCGCGGTGCCCGGATCGATCTCCGGTTCGGCGCGGACGGTCTTCGAGGAAGGCATCCGTATCCCGCCCATTCGCGTGGCGGAAGGCGGCACGATCAGTGACGATGTCATGCGCCTGGTGTGCAGCAACACGCGCGAGCCTGACGAGCGCGCGCTCGACCTGCAGGTCCAGGTCGCGACCAATGCGCGCGGGACGGAGCTGCTGGTGGAGCTGTGCGGCCGATCCGGCTTGCAGGCCGTGCTCTCGGCGGTCGACGATCTGCTCGCCTATACGGGCCGGCGGCTGCGCAACCGGATCGCACAGCTGACCGACGGCGCCTATCGCTGCACCAGCTACCTGGACGATGACGGGCAGGGCGGGGATCCGGTGCCGATCACGGTGACCGCGCATGTTGACGGCGAGGCGCTGACACTTGATTTCGAAGGCACCAGCCCGCAAGCGCGCGGCGCGATGAACGTGCCGGAAAGCGCGCTGCGCGCCACCGTCTACTATTCGGTCAAGACCTTGCTGGACCCGAACCTGCCTCCCAATGGCGGGATGTTCGAGGCGATCGAGATTGCCGCGCCCGAGGGCTGTCTTGTCAATCCGCGCCATCCGGCCGCGGTCGGCGCGCGCAGCATCACCTGCAACAAGGTGGCGCGGGCGATCTTCGGCGCTTTCGCGCCGCTGCTGCCGGATGAGGCGGTGATGGCGGCCGGGCACGACTCAATCCCGGCCATCGTCTTCTCGGGCGAGCGGCGCAACGGCGCTGGCCCCTTCGTTTATCTGGAAACGGTCGGCGGCGGTTCCGGCGCGCGCGCCGACTCCGACGGCATGGACGCAGTGCATGTGCATCTGACCAACACGTCGAACCTACCGGCGGAGGCGCTGGAGCACGAATATCCGCTGCTGGTCGACGAGTACGCGCTGGTCCCCAATTCCGGCGGCGCCGGCACGCAGCGCGGCGGGGTCGGGATCGCACGGCAGATCAGCGCCATGCAGGACGATATCATCTTCTCGATCCGCTCCGACAGCCATGTCATCGGCGCGCCCGGCGTGTTCGGGGGCAGCGAGGGCGGGACTGCGGATCTGATCCGCAATGCGGATGGGCCGGATCGGGAGTCCTTGTCCTCGAAGGTTTCGCACATTGAGATGCGGATGGGGGAATCGATGCGGCTGGAGACCGCGGGTGGCGGTGGCTATGGCGCCCCGGCAGAGCGGACGTTCGCCGCGCTTGCAACGGACCTCCGCGACGAGTTGGTGTCAAAAGAGAAAGCGGAACGGGATTACGGGGTCGAGATGGTCCGCCGTGCCATGGCAGAGACGGAAGGAGAATTGGAATGACCGAACCGTTGGTCAAGCTGGACTATGACGATCGCGGCGAGGCCGGCCGGGTCGCCTGGGTGACGTTCAACAATCCGGCGAAGCGCAACGCGCTGGGCCTGGCGGGTAAGGAATTGTTCGTCGAGGTGATGACGGGCTTGAAGCATGACGAGAGCCTGCGCGCCGTGGTTTTGACGGGGGCGGGGGACAAATCCTTCGTCGGCGGCACCAACATCGCGGAGATGGCGGAGTTCGATCTGGCCAAAGCGGAGAGTTCCTCGACCTGGACACACCGGGTTTGCGATGCCGTCCGCCAGTTCCCCGTTCCCGTCATCGCCCGCATCAACGGCTACTGTTTCGGTTCCGGGATGGAAATCGCGGCCTGCGCCGACATGCGCGCTGCCGCCGACCATGCCAAGTTCGGCATGCCGGAAACTCGGCACGGCATCCCCTCCGGCATGGAGGCGTCCGTTCTGCCGCGCCTGATCGGCTGGGGCAAGGCCGGCGAGTTGGTGCTGACCGGCGACCATATCGATGCCGATGAGGCCTACCGCATCGGTTATCTGGAACGGCTCGTGCCGATGGCGGAGCTGGACGATGCGGTGGAACGCTGGGTCGCGTCGCTGCTCGCCTGCGGCCCGCGCGCGGTGCGCATCCAGAAGCGGCTGATCATCGACTGGGACCGCATGTCACCGACCGACGGCGCCCGCGCCGGCATCCAGGCCTATGTCGACGCCTACCGTACGGACGAACCGAAACGGCTCATGACGGCGTTCGTGAACCGGAAACGGTGATCTGGTCTAAGCGCCGTCGAGCTGCAGCGCCTTTAGGGCGGCTTCACGTAGTTTGACTTTCTGCGGTTTGCCGCTGGCGGTCATCGGGAATGCGTCCATGTTTACGACATGGCGTGGGACCTTGAAGCGGGCGAGCTTGCCCTCGCAGAACCGTGCGAGATCGTCCTTGGCGATTTCATGGCCCGGCGTGGGGATCACGCAGGCGCAGGCGACCTCGCTCAAACGCGCGTCGGGCACGCCGACGATCTGGATTTGTTCGACCGCTGGATGGGACGAGAGCAACAGCTCGACTTCTGCAGGGTCGACATTCTCGCCGCCGACCTTCAGCAGGTCCTTGAGACGACCGAGAAACCGTATGGAACCGTCTTCCCGTTGCGTGGTGAGATCGCCGGTATGCAGCCAGCCGTCCCGGTCGATGGTCTCAGCCGTTTCTCCAGGCTTCTTGTAGTAGCCCTGCATCAGCGAATAGCCGCGCACGCAGAGTTCGCCCTGTGCGCCAGGCGCGACGGGCGATCCGGTCGCGGGGTCGATCACTTTGAAGTCGATGCCGGGCAGGGGGTAGCCGGAGGTTTCCCACGCATCTTCCTTCGGCGCGTACGGGTAGCCGATCTCGATGCCGGCACCGGTTTC
>JAPPPC010000258.1 GCA_028817685.1 Rhodospirillaceae bacterium | reverse complement strand
TTGTGCCGCGTTGCCAGATCGCGGAGACCCGTTGCAAGGACGCGAACGGCCGTTACTTTTCCTCCGCCCGTACCCTTTCGCGGTGGAAGGTGTAAAGGCCGCTGGCCACGATAATCGCGGCGCCGATCACGGTCGGTATATCCGGCAAATCATCATAGAAGAGGTAGCCGAACAGCACGGCCCAAACCATCATCGTGTAGTTGAGCGGCTGCAACACGCTGGCCGGGGCCAGGGCCAGTGCCTTGATGAGGCAAGCGTGCCCGCCCAATCCAAGGAGTCCGACTGCCACCATCAAGCCAAACCCGCGCGCGTCCGGCGTTTCCCAAAAGAAGGGGCCGATCAGCGTCATCGCCACCAGACCGACCAGGCCCGTATAGAGCACCGTCGTGTCCGGATCGTCATAGCGGGCGGCGACCCGCGTCAGGACCTGATACAGCGCATAGATGACGATGCCGACCAGGGGCAACAGAAGGAGCGGCTCGAATTCCGCGAAACCGGGCCGAATTATGATCAGCAGGCCGATCAGGCCGACGCCGATCGCCCCCCAGCGGCGTAGTCCCACGGTTTCTTTCAGGATTGGCACGGAAAGCGCGGTCGTAACCAGCGGACCGGCGCCGGAAATCGCCTGAATGTCGGCCAGGGGCAGGTGGCGGAAGGCGACGATGAACATCAGAATCTCGCCGGCCAGAAGCAGGCCGCGGGTTATCTGCAGCAACGGTGCGTTCGACTGCAGCACCCACCGGCCGCGCCGCCGCAACGTCACGGCCAGCCCGTAGGCGGCAAAATCATGTAGCGTATCCACAGGATCTGCGGTGCCGAATAGAGCGTCGCGACATGTTTGGTCAACGCGTCCATGGTGGCGAACAGCGTTGTCGTGGCCAGCATGACGCTGACCCCGCGGCGGTTGCCCTCCGCATCGTCGCGGGCGCCGTGCGGCGTATGGGACATAGGTGGTTCAATCCTGCGATGGTGCCCGAACATACACCGATAGGAATGCGGCGTCAGTCTAGTGCCGGTCCCTCTGTATCCGCTCGCGGTGGAACATGTACAGGCCTGTGGCAACGATGATGACGGCGCCGACCGCCGTGGGAATATCCGGCAGATCGTCGTAGAAGACGTATCCGAACAGGACGGCCCAGACGATCATCGTGTAGTTGAATGGCTGCAATACGCTGGCCGGTGCGAGCGTCAGGGCCTTAATCAGCAGGACATGGCCGCTCAGGCCGATGATCGCGACGGTGCAGATCAAGGCGAGACCGCGCGCATCCGGCGTTTCCCAAAAGAACGGCCCGACCAGCGTCATCGCCGCCAGCCCGACGAGCCCCGTGTAGAGTACCGTCGTATCGGGCCGGTCGTGTTGTGCGACGATACGGGTCAAAATCTGATACAGCGCATAGAGCACGACCCCGCCCAGGGGCAGCAGAATGATCGGGTCGAACTGCTCGAAACCGGGCCGCACGATAATTAGAAGACCGATCAGTCCGATGCAGATCGCGCTCCAGCGGCGGAACCCGATGGTTTCCTTCAGAAGGGGTACGGAAAGCGCGGTCGTGACGAGCGGTCCGGCGCCCGTGATCGCTTGAATGTCGGCCAGCGGCATATACCGGATGGCGACGATATACATAAGAATTTCGGTGGCCAGCAAGAGCCCGCGCGTGATCTGCAGATAGGGCGCGTTCGACTTGAACGCCAACCGGCCGCGGCGCCGCAAGGTTTCCACCAGCCCGTATGCGGCGAAAATCATGTAGCGAATCCACAGGATCTGCGGTGCCGGATACAGCGTGACGACATGTTTGGTAAGGGCATTCATTATGGCAAAGAGGGTCGTGGTGACCAGCATGACGCTGACCCCTCGGCGGTTCCCCTCCGCATCGTCGCGGGCGCCGTGTGGCTCGTGGGACATCGGTGGCTCTGTCCTGCCTTAGTGGCCGCCGCCCAGAATTCCCGTTTTTACCTCATAGTCGACGGCGACGCCGTAATGCGGGTCGTCGTCGGAATCGACCATGAGTTGGCCGGCGCGCTTCAGTAGCTTGTGGCAGTCGGGCGACAAATGCCGAAGCTGAAGGTTCTTGCCTTCTGCCTCGTATTTCGACGCCAGCGCCTCGATCGCCTGCAGCGCCGACTGGTCGACGACCCGGCTTTCCATGAAATCGACGATCACCGTGTCGGGATCGTTCCGGGGGTCGAAGAAGGTGGTGAAGCCGTTGGTCGAGCCGAAGAAGAGCGGGCCTTCGATTTGGTAGACCTTGGCGCCGTCTTCGGTCGTCTCGGTCCGCGCATGGATCCTGGTGGCGTTGCTCCAGGCATAGGCCAGGGCCGAGACGATGACGCCGACGATGACGTCGATGGCAAGGTCGTGCCACACCGTGACGATGGTAACCAGGATCATCACCAGCGTATCCATCAGCGGGATGCGGCGCAGGATGGTCAGGCTGCGCCAGGCGAAGGTGCCGATCACGACCATGAACATGACGCCGACCAGGGCGGCCAGCGGGATCTGCTCGATCAGGCTGGAGGCGAACAGGATGAAGGCGAGCAGAAACAGCGCGGCGGAGATACCCGACAGGCGCGTCCGACCACCGGACTTCATGTTGATCATCGATTGGCCGATCATGGCGCAGCCGCCCATGCCGCCGAAGAATCCGGTCACCAGGTTCGATGCGCCCTGGGCGATGCATTCCTTCGATGCGCCGCCGGTCTCGTGCGTGATTTCGCTGACCAGGTTCAGGGTCAGCAGGCTTTCGATCAGCCCGATGGCGGCCAGGATCAGCGCGTAGGGCAAAATGATCCGCAGCGTCTCGAGCGTCAGCGGTACCATGGGGATGTGGAAATCAGGCAGACCGCCCTCGATTGAGGCCAGATCGCCGACCCGCGGCACGTCGATGCCGAAGGCGATGACGATCCCGGCGACGACGGCGATCCCGACCAGTGGCGCGGGCACGACATTGGTGATCTTCGGCATGATCCAGATGATCGCCATGGTCAGCGCCACCAGCGCGATCATGGTGTAGAGCGGCACACCGGTCATCCAGTCGCGCACACCGTCCGGCGCCTCGTACTGGAATTGCGTCAGCTGCGCGATGAAGATGACGATAGCCAGCCCGTTGACGAAGCCGAGCATGACCGGGTGCGGGACGAGCCGGATGAATTTACCGAGATGGAAGATGCCGGCGAGGATCTGGATGATCCCCATCAGTACGACGGTGGCGAATAGATATTCGACGCCGTGCTGAGCCACCAAGGCAACCATCACGACGGCCAGCGCGCCGGTCGCGCCGGAGATCATGCCCGGCCGTCCGCCGAAGACGGTTGTGATCAACCCGACCATGAAGGCGGCATAGAGGCCCACGAGCGGATGCACCCCCGCAACCAGCGCGAAGGCGACCGCCTCCGGCACCAAGGCCAGGGCAACGGTCAGTCCGGACAGCAGCTCGGTTTTGATCCGGCTGGGGGAGAAGCGCGCCGACCCGTCGCTGTCGCCCAGATTATCCGCAAAGACTTCGAGGGTGGCTTTGATCAAGGGAGAGGCACTCTTCGGCAAGGATGGGTCGGAAGGAGAGGTACCATAGCGCAGGTCGAAGGCGGTTCCCATGGCGCGTCAAATCGATCTCTTTCCTGTGCCGTGCCGCTTGGATAGTTTGCCGAACAACGGCGAATTGGAAAGCGGATTGAAGATGGCAGGGGATCCTTCGACAGGGCTGAACCGTGACGAACACGGCTTCGACGCGCCCGTGGCGCTCGGCCATCCGATCCGCAGCGGTTTGCCGGACGGCCATCCTGCCGGTCCCGCCGTGGGTGAGACCCTGCCGGATTTCGCCTTACCCGATGCGCAGGGCCGGACGGTCCGCTTCCACGAAGACCGGGGCGCGGCGCGGTCCGCCGTGGTGTTCTATCGTTCCGCCGTGTGGTGACCCCCCTGCTGGACGCAGCTCGGGGAGCTGCGCGATGCTTTCGACAAATTTGAGGCCGCAGGGATCAAAGTCTATGCGATCTCTTATGACGATCAGGAAGTGCTGGCCGAGTATGCCGAGAAACAGGGTATTCCCTTTCCGCTGCTGTCCGATTTGGACTCCGAAGTCATCCGGCGCTACGGCATCCTGAATACGCAGATTGAGCCGGAAGACGGCTTCTTCTACGGCATCCCCTATCCCGGCGTGTTCGTGACCGACGGGGATGGTGTCGTCGTCGCGAAGTTCTTCCACGACACTTACAAGAAACGCGACAGCGCGGAAGTCATCATCGATGCCGCCTTGGGCCGGGTCCAGGTGGCGGAAGACGCGCCGCGGGCCGCGGCAATGCCTGAAGAGGGGATCAGGGTGAGCGCCGCCATCCAGGGCGGCTCGGGCAGCCTGCGGCAGGGTATCGTCCGCCATGTGGTGGTGCGGTTCGAGTTGCCGGACGGGCTGCATATATATGGCGAGCCGGTGCCGGACGGCATGGTGGCCACGACGGTTTCGGTAAGCGGTCCGCCCGGTCTGGTGACGGAGGCGCCTCTCCTGCCGCCAACCGAGCCGCTGACCTTGAAAGGCACGGATGTCGAGCTGCAGGTCTGGAGCGGCACCGTCGATATCCGGGTCCCGATCTATCCGATCGGCGAGCTGGTCAGCGAAGTGCGGCCTCTGGACCATGACTCGGTTCAGATCGAAATCGCGGTCCGCTATCAGGCCTGCGACGACACGACCTGCCTGCTGCCGAAATCAGAGGTGCTTGTCCTGGATCTGCCGCTGGAGGCGACCGACGTCCCGGCGATCGCGGTGCATATGGGGCACGGCCAGCGCGAAGGCAATTACGACGGCACGCGGCACTTCAAGCGGCTGCTACAGCGCAAGGGCGATACCGGCCGGAAAACGATCTGACCGGCGGCGCCCGAAGGCACCGCCGGATAAGATCAAGTCAGACCGCGGCCAGCGCCTGGTCGAGGTCGGCGATGATGTCGTCGACATGCTCGATGCCGATCGACAACCGCACATAGCCGTCGGTGACGCCGGTCGCCTGCTGCTCTTCCGGCGTGAGCTGCGAATGCGTCGTCGAGGCCGGATGGATCGCGAGGCTGCGTGCGTCGCCGATATTGGCGACGTGATAGAACATTTTCAGCGATTCGATGAATTTCTGGCCGGCTTCCTTGCCGCCGTCCAGCTCGAACCCGACGAGACCGCCATAGCCGCCACTCATATAAGTGTCGGCCCGCCGTTTCTCCTCACCGGTCTGATTGCTCGGATGGATCACGTTGGTCACCTTGTCGTGCCCGCCGAGATACTCCGCCACCGCCGACGCGTTGCGGCAATGTTCGCGCATGCGCAGCGGCAGGGTCTCCAGCCCCTGGATGAACTGGAAGGCATTTTGCGGGCTGACCGACGAACCCAGATCGCGCAGCAGGATGACTCGCGCCCGGATGATATAGGCGATGGGTCCAAGCGGTTTCACCGCCTCCGTCCAAACCGCCCCGTGATAGCTCTCGTCCGGCTGGTTCAGGGCCGGCTGCCGCTCCGGCACCGCCCCCCAGTCGAAATTGCCGCTGTCGACGATCATGCCGCCGATCGATGTGCCGTGGCCGCCGATATACTTCGTCAGCGAATAGACGTTGATCGCCGCGCCATGATCGAAGGGCCGGCACAGGATCGGCGCCGCGGTGTTGTCCATGATCAGCGGGATGCCGAGGGGCCGGCCGATATCGGCGACTTCCTGGATCGGGAAGACATGCAGCTTCGGGTTCGGCAGGGTCTCCGCGTAATAGGCCCGCGTCTTGTCGTCCGTCGCGCGGCGGAAGTTCTCTGGGGCGGACGGGTCGACGAAACGCACCTCGACGCCCTGCTGCCGCAAGGTGTTGGCGAACAGGTTCCAGGTCCCGCCGTAGAGATCCGTGGAACTGACGACATTGTCGCCGGCCCAGGCCAGATTCTGCAGCGCGAAGGCGGATGCCGCCTGTCCGGACGAAACCGCCAGCGCCGCGACGCCGCCGTCGAGGGCGGCAACCCGCTGCTCAAGCGCGTCCTGCGTCGGGTTCATTATCCGCGTGTAGATATTGCCAAGTTCCTGCAGCGCGAACAGGCGCGAGGCGTGTCCGGTGTCCTGGAACTGGAATGATGTCGTCTGATAGATCGGCACGGCGACCGCGCCGGTGGTCTCGTCCGACCGGTAGCCGGTGTGCAATACGATAGTCTCTGGGTTTTTACTGTCTGTCATGATGCGCCCCTTAATTTCCCCCTGTTGAATACGGCTCCACCGATGTTGATACGAAACCGGGGGTGGATGCAAACGGTGATTGCCCGAAGGCGCTTGCTTGACTTGCGCCGAAACCCGGCGTAAAAGCCCGTTCTCATTCGGGAAACGTTGGTTTCCGGTCCCGAGGGGCTACGCCAGTCCGCGAGTTTCGCGCACTGGCGCGTTTTGCGTTGTCGTAACGGCAAGTTGTCTTAACGGCGAAAGGTGATAGAGGCGCGCATGTTCGAGTCATTGTCCGGCC
>JAPPPC010000055.1:1919-6480 GCA_028817685.1 Rhodospirillaceae bacterium | reverse complement strand
CAGCTGCTGCACATGCGGATCACCATAGACCTGATCGATGCTGTAGATCGGGCCGCAGGGGACGCTCGCGTCAGCCAGCAACTCGATCCAATGGGCGCTGCTCTTTTGCTTCGTGTGCTTGGCGATCTCTTCGTTCAACGCCTTGCGGTTCTTGGAGCGGGCTTCGCCGGTGGCGTAGTCCGGATTCTCCAGCCACTCTTCCGTCCCCAGCGCCTTGCAAAGCCGGCCGAAAATGACCTGGCCCGCGGCAGCGATGTTGATATGCCCATCGCTGGTTTCGAACACCCCTTGCGGGATGGTCGTCGGGTGATCGTTACCGGCCTGCGGTGGGACTTCCTTGTCGATCAACCAGCGCGAGCCTTGGAAGTCGAGCATGAAGATCTGGGCCTGCAGCAGGGAGGAATGAACCCACTGGCCCTTGCCGGACTTCTCCCGCTCGTACAGCGCGACCATGATGCCGTGCGCCAGGAACATGCCGGCGCACAGATCGTCGATCGGGATGCCGACGCGCATCGGGCCCTGACCCGGCTCGCCGGTGATCGACATCAGCCCGCCCATGCCCTGGGCGATCTGGTCAAATCCGGGCCGGTCGCGATAGGGGCCCTGCTGCCCGAAGCCGGAAATGCTGCCATAGATCAGCCGCGGGTTGAGGGCGCTCAGCGTGTCGTAATCGATACCGAGCCGGTGTTTGACGCCGGGCCGGTAATTCTCGATGACGACATCGGCGTCTTTCACCATGCGTTTCAGGATCTCGACCGCTTCCGGATCCTTCAAGTTCAGGGTCAGGCTGCGCTTGTTGCGCTGCAGGTTCTGGAAGTCCGAACCGTCCCGGGCGCTGCCCATGACGTCGCCGCCTTCGATCGCCTCGGGAATCTCGACCTTGATCACGTCGGCGCCCCAATCGGCGAGCTGGCGCACGGCTGTTGGTCCCGCCCGCGCCCGGGTCAAGTCGATGACGACGATATCCGATAGCGCCTTCGAGGCGGGTGTATGCGCCATGCGCAACCTCCTTTGGGAATTGATCTCTTAGTAGAACATTTGCGGCAGGAACAGCGCGATCTTGGGGAACGCGACGAGCAGGCCGATCATCACGAACATTGTAAGGACGAAGGGTGCTGCTCCGACGATCACGTCGTTCATGGTCCCGCCTTCGCGGACGCCATGGACGATGTAAAGGTTTACCCCGACCGGCGGGGTGATCAGAGCGGTTTCCAGCAAGATCGTGATGAGAATGCCCAGCCAGACCGGATCGAAACCCATGCCGATCAGGATCGGTGCGATCAGCGGGGTCGTCGTGATCAGCATCGACAGAGTTTCCATGAAACAGCCGATGATGATGTAGAAGGCGATCACGACCCACAGGGTCTGCATCGGCGAGACGCCGAGACCCTCGATGACCGCGAGAAGCGTGGCGGTCATGCCGACGGCGGCAAGGACAAAGTTCAGGAACAGGGCGGCGAAGATGATCAGCATGACCATGGCCGTTGTCCGCAAGGTGCCCTCGATCGCCTCGCGCAGCATTCTCCAGTTCAGCGATTTGAAACAAGCGGCCAGGATAAGGGCGGCGCAGACACCGACCGACGCAGCCTCCGTCGGGGTCGCGAAGCCGGCATAGATGGATCCGACGACAACAACGAAGATTCCGAGCGGCGGTAGCAGATGCGGGAGGGAAGCCCAACGTTGATCCCAACTCGTCTCTACGTGCGATCCGCCCCATTCACGTTTGATCAGCACGGCGATCAGCACGGTCAGCATGAACAGGCTGGCGAGGATGAAGCCGGGAATGAAACCGGCGAGATAGAGCTGCGGGACCGATGTATCGGTCAGCAATCCGTAGATGATCAGGTTGATCGACGGCGGGATCAGGATGCCAAGCGTGCCGCCCGCGGCGAGCGTGCCCAGGAAGAGCGGTTCGTTATAGCCGCGCCGCGCCACCTCGGGGTAGGCGACCGTGCCGACGGTCGCCGCCGTCGCGACGCTGGAGCCGGAAGACGCTGCGAAGATCGCGCAGGAACCGATGTTGGAGTGCATGGTTCCGCCGGGCAGCCAGGACAACCACTGCACCATCGCGCCGTACATGCGCTCGGCGATGCCGGCGCGCAACAGGATCTCTCCCAACATGATGAACAGTGGAATGGCGACGAGGACGTATTCGATCGCGTTCTGCCAGACGATCTCGCCGAGCGCGAGATGCAGCGGCATGATCGAATATTTCCACTCCAGAAAGAGGCCGAGGACACCCAATGCCGCGGCAACCGGGACGCTTAGGGCAAGCAGTCCCAGCAGTACGAAACCTGTCCAACCCAGCATGTTCAGTCGCCCTCTTTGTCTTTCATGAGCGATTGCTCACGCTTGAGTTCCGCCATCGCGTGTTCGCGCTTCGCGCTTCTTCAACTTCTTCTTCGATACCCCGCTGGCGGACGAGGGCGGCGATGCGGTTCCAGTCGCGAGAGAATGCAGCGGTTATGATCCGCAGCAGCATCAACGCGAATACGATGAAGAAAAATACCATCCCCGCAAACCAGAACCCCTGTGGCAGCGCCAGTGGCGTTACCAACGGGGTGATGGATACGGAGGAATTTTCAAAACTATTCCACCAGACATTATAGGCTCGCTCGGCCATGAGCAGGAGGAACCCGCCGAGGAGCAGGAAACCGACGACGTCCAGGAAGAGCCGGACCGGCTGCGGCAGCCGCATGTACAGCGCGTCAATGCGGACATGCGCGCGATGCAATGTCGCAAAGGCAAATGCGAAGGATGTCGAAATCGCGAATATATAGCCGGCGATTTCGTCTGCGCCGCCGAAAGAGAAATTCGCGAATTTCCGCAGAAGGACTTCCAGGGTCGTCATGATGGCTGCGAAAATCAGCAAACCGCCGCCGATCCAAACGATGATCTGGGAAACTTTCTCCGCCTGTTCGAGGAGTCGATCGAGCATGGTCCTACAGGGGGTGGCGCCTATCGCAGACGGACGCCGCCCTTTTCAGGACGGCGCCCGCCGCGAAAGACTCGGTTGGACTTATTTAACCGCTTTTACGCCAACAACCTTGGCCGCGGTCGCGTTCCAGTCCTTAACGCATTCGGCACTGCAGCGTGCCGCCCACTTCTTAAGGACGAAGTCGCGCAGGACGCGTTCGCGCTCTTTGACGTCAGACGCCGACGGCTGGGTCAGCTTGACCGTGCCCGGCGTACCTTTGCCGCACGGGCCGCTGCCGGACAGGCAGTTCAGCGCTTCTTCGTCTTCCTTCTGCGCGTTGGCCCACTGACGGTCCATCAGACCATCGTACTGCGACTGAATGAAGGCCTGGGTGTCCTTGTTGAGGGACTTCCACATCTTGTTGCTCATCGCGACGAAGCCGAGGCCAGCGCCAACCGGCATGACCATGGCGTGCGTGATGACTTCGTGCCATTTCGCCTGGAAGGCGGGCATCGAACCTGTGATACCGCAGTCAGCGACACCCTTTTGCAGGGCCGGAACGACTTCCGCGAACGCGATCGTGACGCTCGTGCCGCCGACGCCTTCGACGAAATCGCCGAGCGTGGTGCTGTAGACGCGGATTTTCTTGTCTTTCAGGTCGGTGACCTTGTTGATCGGCTGGTTGCACCAGATGAACTGGCTCGGCCAGCGGAAGGTGCCGAGATAGTGCGCGTTGAAGACCTTGTCGAACCGCTTGCGGATCACCGGCTCATAGGCCTTGACCACTTCGCGCGCCTGCTTGAAGTCGGCGGAGGCACCGGAAAGGTCGACACCTTCGAGGGCCGGATCTTCCGAAGCGACATAGCCGTAAACGCCGTGCGCAACATCGAACACGCCGAGCTTCAGAAGTCGCATGACTTCCCAGCCTTTGAGACCGAGCTCGGTGATCGGATTGATCTGTGTCTGGATTTTGCCGCCGGAGGCCTTGGTCATTTCGCCGCCATAGAACGGCTTCTCAAAATCATAGTAGTTCGTCAGGTTGGCCCAGGTGCCGACCGCCTTGATCTTGAGATTCTGAATCTCGGCTGCGGCGGGCGCTGCCATGCCCAAAGCCACGGCACCCGCAATGGCCGCGGCCGCGGCCATCTTGTGTCTGGTTTTCAGCATTGTGAAATCTCCCTGCTGTCTCTCTATTTAAGAGTACGCTTGTCGACAAAGTTGGCGGCAAACGTTTTGTTGCGAAGATACGAAACCTTCATCGAACGAGCGCTCACCTTCCCCCTAGATAGCGATCCAGATCGCGCGAATGCGTAGTTAAACGGACTCTCACGCTCGCAGTCAAATACGGAATCCGGTACAGAGATAAGCGCAATCGCAATCCGGGTCGCGCCGATCCTGATTGTTCGCGAAATAGGAGTACCCGATGGTCTGGTTTGTCGGTGTCGATGTTGGTGGCACATTCACGGATTTCTACGCGTTCGACATGGAACGCGGACAGGAACGGGTCTTCAAAACGCCGTCGACGCCGGACGATCCGGCCGAGGCGATACTGGCCGGTTTGGCGACATTGCAAGAGATGGCTGCCATTCCGCCGGACGATGTTTCCCGCTTTGCGCATGGCACGACCGTCGCGACCAACGCGTT
>JAPPPC010000055.1:0-1909 GCA_028817685.1 Rhodospirillaceae bacterium | reverse complement strand
CGTTGCTGCAGCGCAAAGGTGCGCCGGTCGCCCTGATCACGACGGAGGGGTTTCGCGATCTGCTGGAAATCGGTCGTCAGATCCGGCCTAAGCTTTACGATTTCAAGGCCGACAATCCGCCGCCGCTGGTTCCGCGACAGAACCGATTCGAAATTGCCGAGCGTATCGGCGCGAAAGGCGAGGTCGTGCGCGGGCTCGAGGATGAGGCGATCGCCGACGCGGTTGAACTGGTCCGGCAATCGGGCGCGGAGGCCTGCGCGGTCGGTCTGCTCTTCGCTTTCCTGAACCCGGCGCATGAACGGCGCATCGGTGCCGCCCTGCAGGAAAAGCTGCCAGACGTCTTCATCTCGCTTTCCTCGGCTGTGCAGCCGGAATTCCGCGAGTTCGAGCGTCTGTCGACTACGGTCTTGAACGCCTACCTTCAGCCCCTGGTGACCCGTTACATGGAGCGGCTCCGCACCGGTCTCGAGCCGTTGGCGCCGAAAGCCGCTGTCGGTATCAATCAGTCCTCCGGCGGACTTATGTCGATCGAGCGGGCGGGAGCTTTCCCTGTTCGAACCGCTCTGTCAGGTCCGGCGGCAGGCGCTGTTGGCGCAGTTCACACGGCGGTGCTGGCGGGCCGCAAGAACGTGATCACCTTGGATATGGGCGGCACCAGCGCGGATGTATGCCTGATCCGCGATGGCGATGCGGGTATCGCCTATGATCAGATGATCGCGGAATTCCCCGTCCGCTTGCCGATGGTCGATATAAACACGGTGGGAGCCGGCGGGGGGTCGATCGCCTGGTTCGACCGTGACGGGTTGATGAAGGTGGGACCGATCAGCGCCGGCGCCGTGCCGGGGCCAGCATGTTACGGGCGTGGCGGCACGGAACCGACGGTCTCCGACGCAAATTTGGTGCTCGGACGGTTGTCGCCGGCCGGACTGTTGGGCGGCAACATGGCTCTTGATCTAGTTGCCGCGCGCCAGTCGCTTGAAAGCGTGTCGGCGCGGCTCGAATTCGGCGTCGAAAAAACGGCGCATGGCGTCCTTGGCATCGTGGTTTCCAACATGGTCCGCGCGATCCGGGCGATCTCGGTCGAGCGCGGTCACGATCCGCGCGAGTTCGCCCTGATGGCGTTCGGCGGCGCCGGCCCCTTGCATGCGATCGATGTGGCGCGGGCCCTGGAAATGAAAGAGGTCATCGTTCCGGTCGCGCCCGGTATTCTTTGCGCGCAAGGGCTCGTGGTCTCGGACCTGAAGGAGGATTTCGTCGTCAGCGCGCGGATCGTCGCCGATCCCGATGGCATGCGGAGCATCGCCGAACATGTGGCGAAATTGACCGGCGAAGCGGAAGAATGGTTTGCCGAGGAGGATATCGCCGCGGCCCAGCGAGACCTTCGGCTTAGCTTCGACATGCGCTATGTCGGCCAGAATTACGAGCTTAGTGTTGGTTTGGACGGAGTGCCGAAGAAATTCGATTGCGACGATCTGAAGCAGCGGTTCTTCGCGGCGCATGAGATGAATTACGGATACTTCAATCCCGACGACCCGGCGGAGATTGTCAATTTCCGCCTGACCGCGCGCGGACGCTTGCCGCGGCCGGAACAGGCGAAGAGCGCGCGGTCACAGGAGAGCCCCGCGCCGGTGGGACGACGGCAGGTCTACTTTGACGCCGAAAATGGGGTCGAGGCAGCGCTCTACGACAGGGCCGTTTTACAGCCCGGGCAGGTTATCGTCGGGCCCGCGGTGATCGACCAGCTCGATTCAACCACCCTGGTCTATCCCGGCGATACGGCGCGGGTGGACGACGCTTACAACATCATCATCGAACTGACGGGGGCGGCATGAATCCGGCACTTGACCCGATCACCCTGGAGATCATGTTCAACGGTCTGCGCTCGCTCCCCGACGAGCCTTACATCGCG
>JAPPPC010000788.1:359-6476 GCA_028817685.1 Rhodospirillaceae bacterium | reverse complement strand
CGCCGGTCGTCGATCAGACCGGCGAGATAATCGGAGAACTCGGTCACCGCGTCGTTGCCCTGCCGCTCGGCCTCCGCCGACAGCACCGGCTCCAGCGCGCCCAGGATCGCCAGCGACCAGCCGCGCAGCGGGCCGCGGTCTTCGCGCGGCACGCCCAGCATGTCGCCGATGATCTCGACCGGCAGCGCGGAGGCGAAGTCGCCGATCAAATCCATCGCGCCCTTCGCCTCGGCCTCGTCGAGCAGCCCATCGACCAGCGCGACGAATTTCGGCTCCAGCACCCGCAGCGCGCGGGGCGTGAAGGCGGGCGCCAGCAGCTTGCGGACCCGCGTGTGCAGCGGCGGATCGTTGAACACCAGGCTGGTCGTGTGGTGCCTGTAGAGCGGCGCGTCGCCGTATTTCGGCCCGAACTCCGCCTTCTTGTCGGAACTGAAGCGCCGGTCGCGATAGACCCCCATGACATCGGCGTAGCGGGTCAAGAAGTAGGAACCGTCGGGACAACGATGGACCGGCTCGTGCGTGCGCAAGGCGGCGTAGGTCGGGAACGGGTCGTCCAGGAACGCGCGGTCGATTGCGCGAAGGTCGAAGGCGGCGGCGATGTCGGCTGGCGATTGCGGCATGGATCCATCCCGAGAGGCGTTCCGGTCACCCTACGCCGAGAGTGATTTGCGGGGCAATGCGGCGTTTCCGCCTGATCCTATAGGGCTTTGCGCAGGGTCAAGTTGTATCGGATGCGGCCGGTTGCCGGGTGTACGCCGTCCTTCAGGGGCGCGACCCCGTGATAGAAGAGCCGGGCCGGGCCGCCCCAGACGACGACGTCGCCATGCTGCAGCACGATGCGCTGCGGCCGGTCGGCGCGGCGCGGTCCGCCGAAGAGGAAAGTGGCCGGCAGGCCGAGCGAGACCGAGACGATCGGCGCCGTGAAATCGGCCTCGTCGCGATCCTGGTGCAGTGACAGCTTCGCCCCTGGCGCGTAGCGGTTGATCAAACAGGCGTCGGGCGCGAAGCCTGCGTAACCGGCGTCCGCCGCGGCGCGCCCGGCAAGATCCATGAACGCGTCCGGGAGCGGCGGCCAGGTGTTGCCCGTCTTGGGATCGAGACGCTCATAGCGGTATCCGCTGCGGTCGGTCGTCCAGCCCGCGGTGCCGCAGTTGGTCATCGCCGCGGACATCTCGTATCCGCCCGGCGTGACCATGTGGCGGAACGAGGCTGCGTCGGCGACGCGTGCGATTTCCTCCAGAAGGGCTGCAGCCGAATCGAGACCGAACCCGCGCAACAGAACAGCGCCGTCCGCGATCGCCTCGACACCGCCTTCCGGCGCCGCGAACAGGTCCGGCGTGTTCATTTCGCGTCGTGGAAGATGAGGCCGAGCGTGAAGCGCTGCCCGCTCAACACGCGGCTGACCCCGTGCCGCATGTTCACCCGGTAGCGGCGCTTGACGCCCTGCACAGGCCGCTGGCGGACGGGGAATATGACGGCGTCGCCCTGCTGCAGCGGCACCACCATCGCACGCGATTGCATGCGGGGCCGCTGTTCGGTCATCACGAACTCACCGCCCGTGAAGTCGGCGCCGGGTCGGGACAGCAGGATGGCGGCCTGCAGCGGAAACACCAGCTCGCCATAGAGATCCTGATGCAGGCAATTGTAGTCCTCGGCTTCGTACTTCAGGAGCAGCGGGGTCGGTTTGGTCTGGCCCGCCGCATGGCATTGCGCCAGATAGGCCGCATGGGTCTCTGGATAGCGGTCGACGATCGACAACATGTCGTTCCACCGGTTCGCGATATGGCGGAGCGGCGGGTACAGGGCCGTGCGCAGCGCGCCGATGGCGGGTGGGAGCGGGTTGTCGAAATACTGGTACTCACCGCGCCCGAAGCCGTGCCGCGCCATGACGACACGACTGCGGAAGCGATGCGCGTCGTCATATTGGCTGGCGAGACGGCGGCAGGTCTCCGCATCGAGGAGACCTGAAATCACCGCATAGACTTCGCGATCCAGCCGATCCGCGATGTTCTCCCATTCGAGAGCCGGCAGACGAGGTGAAGTGACCGTATGATTCACGACTGCGCCTCACGGTCGAGAAGGGTCCGTTTGCGCGCCGTGCCCCAGCGATAGCCGGACATCGAGCCGTCGCTGCGCACCACCCGGTGGCAGGGGATGGCGATGGCGATCGGGTTCGCGGCGCAGGCCCGGGCGATGGCGCGGACCGCCTTGGGGGCGCCGATCCGCATCGCGACTTCCTTGTAGCTCGCCGTTGTGCCCGGAGCGATTTCCCGCAGCGCCTGCCAGACGCGCTGCTGAAAGTCGGTGCCGTGCGGGTCGAGCGGAAAGTCCACGCTGCCCTCAGGATCGTCGATGAAGCGGATTGCCTGGTCGGCGAGCCCGTCGAACGCCGCATCGCCCGGGGTCAGGCGCGATGCGGGAAAGCGCGCGTTGAGATCGTTTTCCAGCGCCGCGGCGTCGTCGCCGAACAGGATGGCGCAGACACCTTGCGCCGTCGCGGCGATGGCCACGGCGCCCAGGCTGCAATGGCTGACCCGGTATTGGATCGTCGCGGGGTCGGTGTCGGTCGATGAGACCATATCTGTCGCATGCATTGTCGTGTTCCTTTCGAGAGTATCATCTTGGGGATCAGAATTAGGTGGAATTTCGGGCCCGACCCACCCGATTCCTGCGCAATCCGGCGTTTGTTACGCCGGGTTCGGCGATTGGTACCAAGAAGCGCTTCTATTGCTGTGCGCCCGACTCATCCCTATTTATTGACAAGACGCTTTACTTTACGGGCGTCGGGGGACGTGAATGGACGCGCTGTCGATCATTACCTTGGCGATGGGCGCCGCCTGGGCCAGCGGTATCAATCTCTATGCGACCGTCCTGCTGGTCGGTTTGCTGGGAACGTTTGGGCTGGTGCCGCTGCCGGACGGGCTGTCGCCGCTGACCAGCCCGATCGTGCTGGGCGTCGCCGGCGTCGCCTATGTCATCGAATTTTTCGCCGACAAGATCCCGGGCCTCGACTCGATCTGGGACGGCATTCACACCTTCATCCGGATCCCGGCCGGCGCCGCGATGGCGGCCGGCGCGACTGCGGGGCTGGGCGAAGATTATATGGTTGCGCTGGCGTTGCTCGGCGGCGCTGCGGTCGCGGCGGGGAGCCATGCGACGAAGGCCGGCAGCCGCGCGGTCATCAATACGTCGCCCGAGCCGGTGACCAATTGGGCGGCCTCGTTCTTCGAAGACGTACTGGTCGTCGTCGGCCTGCTGCTGGCGCTGTTTAAACCGGCAGTGTTCCTGATTTTCGTGCTGGTCTTTTTCCTCGCCGCGCTGTGGCTTCTGCCCAAGATATGGCGCGGCCTGCGGAGACTCCATCAGCGCTTTGCCGGCAAACAGGGGCCGGACGCCATCGCCGATCAACGGCCTGGTTTCGAGCTGTCGTCGCTGGACCGCAACGACTGAAGTGATTGACGGTTGGCCGCACCCGCAAAAAAGCAAAAACCCGCTAAGGCACCGGTGAAGCGCCGATCCTTCGGGCGCCGCCTGTGGAGCCTCTTCACGACCTTGATCGTCACCTTCGGCGTCCTCTGGGCCGCGGCGTTCCTGATCCTGGCGCCGGAAATGCCGGATACCGCAAGCCTGTGGCAGGTCAAGAAAAGTCCCGGCGTCACGGTATTGGCCGACGATGGCAGCGTGGTCGCCCAGCGCGGTGCGTTCAACAGTACGATGGTCGGCATCGCGGAAATGCCGCCGCATCTGCCGCGTGCGATCATCGCGACGGAAGATCGCCGTTTCTACGGCCATTTCGGCATGGACGTCGTCGGTTTCCTGCGGGCGATGGTGGCGAATGTCCGAGCCGGCGGTGTCGTGCAGGGCGGCAGCACCATCACGCAGCAATTGGCCAAAAACTTGTTTCTGACGCCGGAACGGACGGTATTGCGCAAGGCCCGCGAGCTGATGCTGGCGCTGTGGCTGGAAGCGCGGCTCAGCAAGGACGATATTCTGACCTTGTACATGAACCGGGTCTATCTGGGCGCCGGCGCCTATGGAGTCGAGGCGGCGTCGCAACGCTATTTCGGCAAATCCGCCCGCCGCGTCAATTTGCAGGAAGCCGCGTTGCTGGCGGGGCTCCTCAAGGCGCCCTCGCGCTACGCCCCGACGAACAATATCAAGCGGTCGCGCGACCGGGCGGCCCAGGTCCTGGCAAATATGGTGGCCGCCGGATACCTGACCGATGCGCAGGCCGCGGCCGCCAAGAAGCGGCCGGCACGACTGGCCCGCCATTCGCGTACCAAAGGGGTGCGCTATTTTGCCGATTGGATTCAGGAACGGCTGCCGGCGCTTATCGGGAACCGCGACGACGATTTGATCGTGCTGACGACCTTGTCGCCGAAAGCGCAGAAAACGGCGGAGTCCGCTCTGGCAGCGACCCTAAAGCGCTACGGTAAATCCCGGAAGGTGGCGCAGGGGGCGTTGGTGGCTGTCGCGCCGGACGGGGCGGTGCGCGCGATGGTCGGCGGACGGTCCTACGCGCAGAGCCAGTTCAACCGCGCCGTCCAGGCGCACCGGCAGCCGGGCTCCGCTTTCAAGCCCTTTGTCTATCTGGCGGCGCTCGAGGCTGGTCTCGACCCGGACGACAAGGTCAAGGATTCGCCGGTCAGCGTCGAAGGGTGGAAGCCGCGGAATTTCAAGAACAAATACGCCGGCAACGTCACCCTGACCCGCGCGCTGGCGCAGTCGATCAACACCGTCGCGGTCAAGGTCTCCGAGCGGGTCGGCCGGGATCGGGTCATCGCCACGGCGCAGCGGCTGGGCATCACGTCGCCGATCGCCTCGCATCCGGCGTTGGCCTTGGGCGCGTCGGAGGTCACCCTGTTGGAGCTGACGGCGGCATACGCACCGTTCGCGAATGGCGGCTACGCGGTGGTGCCGCACGGTATCCTGGAAATCCGCACCCGGGCCGGGCGGGTCCTCTACCGGCGCGGCGGCTCCTCACTCGGTCGGGTCATCGAGAGCCGCAATCTGCGCCACATGAACGCCATGCTGAGCGAGGCGCTGGTTTCCGGTACGGGGCGCGCCGCGCGGCTCGGCGACCGTGCCGCGGCAGGCAAAACCGGTACCAGCCAGAAGTATCGCGACGGGTGGTTCGTCGGGTATACGGCCGATCTGGTGACCGGCGTCTGGCTCGGCAATGACGATGACACGCCGACCAAGCGGGTCACGGGCGGGCAGCTACCGGCATCGCTGTGGAAAAATTTTATGCGGACCGCCTCCACCGGGCGGCCGCCGCGGAACCTCCCGGCCGGTGGCGCGGTCGCATCGGTCACACCGGATTCCCGAGAGACCCCGGTTCAGGACGACGGCGCCGATTTCAAACGCTTTATCGATGGACTCGCCGGCATTCTGTCGGAGATATCGAAAGGGACTGCGGGGCCGGCAGGTACACCATCGGCGCCGCCGGGCCGCGACGGCGTCCTCGACACGGAAAATTCCGACTGAATTCGGAAGTCCGATCTAGCGTTTTCCGCGCAGCGCGCGCAGCAGGTAGAACACCAGCCAGATCGGGATGACGACCACCGCACCCAACAGGATGTAGGTGAGCGCACTGCCAAACAAATCGACCGCCCAATTGAAGATCTTTTCCGCGTTTTCAATTCCGTACTGGAACACGTCATGCGGGCCGACATTCAGCCAGGCCAGAATCAGACCGACCAGCAGTGAAAAGATCAGCAGCTTGATGATCGTGCTGCCGGTAATTCTCGGCATCTTCGCGCTCCCCGGTCAGCTCTGGCCGGATCGCAACTCGTCGATCTTCTTGTCGGTGTTGTACTGGCTCAGCGCATAGACGGCCCAGATCGCCGCGGGGATCCAGCCGATCAGCGTAACCTGCAGGATCAGGCAGATGATTCCCGCCAGGGGGCGGCCAATCGTGAAAAACAGGAAGAACGGTATGAGAAGCGCGATGAGAAGCCGCATGAACTATCCCCCGAACAGGCGTTATTGTTGCGCCAATCTGCCATAATGTTGCGGCGATGTGAAACCACGGTCTGAGAGGGCGGGATGGAAATGGAACTGGAGACGGCGACGCGGCTCATCGACAAGGGTATCGAGTTCGCAGTCACCTACGGG
>JAPPPC010000788.1:0-349 GCA_028817685.1 Rhodospirillaceae bacterium | reverse complement strand
CACCCGGGTCGCGCGGCTTTGCGAAAGAAAAGCGCTCGATGTCACCCTGTCGCGCTTCCTCGGCAATGTGGTGAAGATCCTGGTGATCATCTTCGTCATCATCGCGACCTTGGGTAATTTCGGTATCACGATTGCGCCATTGATTGCGCTCGCCGGTGCATCGGCTTTCGGCGCCACCTTCGCCTTGCAGGGCCCTCTGTCGAACTATGGCGCCGGACTGGCGATCATCCTGACCCGACCGTTCGTGGTCGGCAATACGGTGAAAATCCAAAATGTCAGCGGCGTCGTCGAAGAGGTCAGCCTGGCGGCAACCGTCCTGCGGGGCGAGGCCCGCGAGCCCATCACGGTG
>JAPPPC010000833.1:2515-6555 GCA_028817685.1 Rhodospirillaceae bacterium | reverse complement strand
GCGTTACGGGGTGGCTTGCGCGTTCATTGGACTTTATTCAATCCGCAAATTGGCTCTGTCCGCCGAAGAATGAAACCGCGTAAGAATTTGGGCAGCATAGCGTTTGACGTCCCCGCAACGAAAGGGAAGCCATGCCGATCGAACAACGCGGTATCTACGCCGCACCATTAATGCCGATGCGCGACGATTTAAGCGCCGATCTGGAAAAATACATCACACACTGCAAGAGCCTGCTCGATGCCGGCTGCCAGGGATTGATGCCGATCGGCTCGACGGGTGTAGCGCATTCCTTCACCGTTGAGGAGCGGTTCGAGATGATGGATGCGTTGGCGGACAGTGGATTGCCGATGGCAAAGATGCTGATCGGCACGAGCGCGCTGGCATTTCCCGATGCGATCCGTCTGGTGAAGCACGCGGTTGGGTTGGGCGCAGGCGGTGTGTGCGTGCAGCCACCCTTCTACTACAAGCCGGCGGAGACGGTCGGTCTGCTCGATTTCTTCTCCCGGGTCATTGATGGCGTCAACGATACCCGGCTGCGCCTGTACGTCTACGACTGGGAAGCGAACCTCAATGTCCACCACAGTCTGGAATTCTTCACGAAACTGTTCGAGGCCTATCCGCAGAACGCCGTTGGGATCAAGGACAGCAGCGGTGTGGCGGACATGCTGGAGGCGCGCTGCCGGGCGTTCCCGGACAAGGAGGTTTTCGCCGGGACCGATAGCATGACGCTGACCTGCCTTCGGGCCGGCGGCAGCGGCGTGATGTCGGGTATCAGCAATATCGTCCCGGACGTTACCACAGCCCTCTATGCCGGGTTCGAAGGCGACCAGGGCGATGTGATGCAGGCACGCGTTGGCGAGATAAGGGGCGCGATGGGCGATCTGCCTTGGTTTTCCGCATTGCGGGCGACGATGGCCTGGCTTTCAGGCGATTCCAGCTGGTGCAATGCGCGGCCGGCCATTCGCCGCCTCACCGCCGACGAAGAACGGACAATGCGGGAAAGCTTGACGGCGATCGGCTTGACCCCGGCGCGGTTGGCGGCGGAATAATTGTTCGAACAGAAATTAAATTTGGCGCCGGGAGCATTAGGTTATGGGTGAAACATCGGTTCTGACGACTTGTCCGCGCGATTGTTACGACAGTTGTGGAATCCGCGTCGTTCTCCAGGACGGCGAGATCGATCGGGTCACGGGGGATGCCGACCACCCGGCGAACCGGGGATCGCTGTGCGGCAAATGCACGCTCGCCTATAACGGGGTATGGCGCGATCCGGCGGCTCGACTCACGAGACCACTGAAACGCACCGGGCCGAAGGGCGATGGGGGCTTCGAAGAAATCTCCTGGGACGAAGCGCTGGACATCGTCGCAGGGCGTTTGAACGCGCTCATAGAGGCTGGCCGGGCGACGGATATTCTTACGGGGCACTACACCGGTACCTGTTCGATCATCGCGAACCAGTTTCCGATGCGGTTCTTCAACCATATCGGCGCCACCGAGATAGATCCGGATTCAATCTGCAATCTCTCCGGCCATGTCGGACTCGGTTACGTGCTTGGCGAAAGTGCCAAAGGCTTCGACCCCCGCACCGCCAAGGATTCGAAATGCCTGATCGTCTGGGGTGCGAACCCCTCGGCCAGCGGACCGCATGTCGACAAGCACTGGTTGGCCGAGTTCCCCGGCACCCTGATCGTTATCGACCCGATCCGAACGCCAACCGCTGAGCGTGCCGATATCCATCTGCGGCCGTTTCCAGGGACCGACGCGGCGCTCGCCTTCGGGATGATGCATGCCCTCAAGGAAGCGGGATGTCTCGATCCCACCTTCATCGAAGCACATACGGTCGGTTTCGATGAGCTTGAACCGCTGATCGACGATTGGACGCCGGCTCGCGCGGCGGCGGCGACGGGCGTGGCGGAAGCGGATATTCGTGCCGCGGCCAAAGCCTATGGCGCCGGCCCTTCGATGCTCTGGCTGGGCCAGGCGCTGTGCCGCGCCCCGACGGGAGGCAACGCGTTCCGAACGGTGGCGCTGTTGCCCGCGCTGACCGGCAATATCGGCAAGCCCGGGACAGGCGTGAATTTCCTGAATGGCAAAGGGCCGACCCGCGGCATGGATATGGGGTATCTCGGCCGTGCCGACCTGCGGAAGAACGAAGTCGCGCCCCTCAGTCACATGGACCTGCGCAGCCATCTCGAATCCGCGCCGCGCGACAAGGCGCTGCTGTTATGGAACATCAACGTGGCGGCCTCCAATCCCGATCAGCGCAAGCTGCTCGACGCGCTGCGCTCGGAAGAGCTGTTTACCGTCGTCGTCGATTTGTTCATGACCGACAGCGCGCGCTACGCCGACGTCGTGCTACCGGCTGCGAGTTTTCTGGAGTTCGACGATATCGTCGGATCCTATTTTCACCTGTCGCTCGGGCCGCAAACAAAGGCGGTCGCGCCGGTGGGTGAGGCGCTGCCAAACCAGGAAATCTTCCGACGTTTGGCGGCGGCGATGAAGCTCGAGGAGCCGGCGCTCTTCGAGGCGGACGGTCCGATCCTGAACCGCATGCTGGAGCCCTTCGGATTAAGTTTCGATGAGCTGAAGGCGCGCGGCACGATCTTTCCGGAAACCGAACCGGTGGTGTTGTGGGCGGATTTAGATTTCCCGACCCCGTCCGGCAAGATCGAGCTGGCCAGTGCAGCGGCCGAGGCGGACGGCCATCCCCGCCTACCGCAACCCGATCCCTTGGCGCGCCCCACAGCGGACCGGCTGCGACTGCTGACACCGGCCAGCGAATGGCACATGAATTCCTCTTACGATAATGAGCCGCGCATCCGCGACCGCACCGACCCGGCAACGATCACCCTGCATCCTGACGACGCGGCGGCGAGGGGCTTGAAGGAAGGCGATACCGCGCAGGTCGCGAACGAGAACGCGGCGCTGACTCTTACCGTTCAGGTGTCCGATATGACGCCGCCCGGAGTCGGCTGGGCGCCGAAGGGACGTTGGCCGGGGGCGGCGCCCGAAGGCCTTAACGTCAACGCGCTCAATCCGGGCCTGCGCAGCGACATGGGCAACAGCACGGCGTTGCATGGCGTCGAGGGGACGGTCACCGCCGCATAGGCGCATGGCCATCCGCCGGGTGCGGCGCTACCCTGTCTCGGATTCAGGGAGGCAGCATGGCCAGCACACTCACGAAAGCCGAGGTCAGGGACCTCGAAAAACAGTATGTCGCGCGGCTCAACGTGCCGGACGCCGACGCTTACACCGACCGGTCGGCACGACGCAGCGCGCGGGTGCGTGCCAAGCTGGACTGTCATCTCAATGTCCCCTATGGCGACAGTCCGGGCCAGGTGCTGGATGTCTTTCCGGCCCGTAAATCCGGGGCGCCGGTACATATCTTCATCCATGGCGGCTACTGGCGTAACCCTGATCTCACAAAGGATACTTACAGTCACATGGCGGCGCCGATGGTCGCGGCCGGTGCCGCGGTGGTGCTGCCGGACTACGACCTTTGCCCGGCTGTGTCGATCACCGAAATCGTGCGCCAGACACGCCGCGCCGTTATCTGGGTTTACCGCAATATTGCCAAGTTCAACGGCGATCCGAAGCGCATCTATGTCTCCGGGCATTCGGCGGGCGGGCACCTTACGGGCATGATGACGGCGACCGACTGGACGAAGGAGGGACGGCTCCCCAAAGGCCTCATCAAGGGTACCGCGGCGTTGAGCGGTCTGTTCGAAATCGAGCCCCATCGCGGCCTCGAAGAATTCCAGAAGGACCTTCATATCACCGCTACGGAGGTCAAGACGATGAGCCCCATGCGCCTCACGCCAATTGCGAAAGGGCCAGCGATCGTGGCCCTGGGTGCGGACGAGACACATCTCTGGCATTGGCAGTCGCTGGCCTATACGGCGCATCTGCGCCAGCACCGGATTCCGGCGCAGTTCATCGCGACTCCCGGCGACCACCATTTCGATATCACGGACAGGCTTGGCAATGCGCGCGATCCCCTGACGAAGGCGCTGATCACGCAGATGGATCTAGGAATTTCG
>JAPPPC010000833.1:0-2505 GCA_028817685.1 Rhodospirillaceae bacterium | reverse complement strand
ATGTCCGCGGTTACCGGCGCGGTGAAGATGGCCCCGGCGTGCTGGAGGAAGCGAAGGCGTTTCAGCGCAAGAAATGGGACGCGGGATTTGCCGGCATCACCTGGCCGGCTGAGTGGCACGGTCAGGGTGGAACGCCGATCCAGCAAATGATCTATGACCAGGAGGAGGCACGATACAAGACGGCCGTCAATGCGATCGGCCTGCAACTCGGTATCTGCATTCCAACGATTTGCCGTTGGGGCACGCAAGCGCAGCGCGACCGGTTCGCGCCGCCGGCGCTGCGTGGCGAGGAGGTCTGGTGCCAGTTCTACTCCGAACCGGCCGGCGGCTCGGATCTCGGTGCCTTGCGAACCCGCGCCATACGGGATGGCGACGACTGGGTCATCAATGGGCAAAAGATTTGGACGTCCTTCGCGCACAAAGCCGATTGGGGAGTGCTCCTTGCGCGCAGCGATCCGGAAAAATCGAAGCATGACGGGCTGACATTCTTCTATCTCAGTACCAAGACACCTGGCGTCGAGATCCGGCAGATAAAGCAGATGTCCGGCGCACGGCACTTCAACGAAACCTTCTTCCGCGATGTCCGCATTCCCGATAGCCAGAGGCTGGGACCGGTCGATGGCGGCTGGAAGGTGGCGATAAGCCTGCTGATGGGCGAACGTAACGCCATCGCCGACGATTTCGGGCCTGCCTTTCAGGAGCTTCATCGGCTCGCCGTCGATCTCGATCTCGACGATGGCAGGGCGATAGACGATCCCTCCGTTCGACAGCGTCTCGCAGAGTTCTACGTGAAGGCCCAAGGGCTTCGTTTCACGCGCTATAGGATCATGACGGCGCTGGCCCGTGGCGAGACGCCGGGCCCGGAGGCGTCGATCGGCAAACTCGTCGCGGCCAGAATGATACAGGATGCCGCGACATATGGTTTGGACCTAATGGATATGGCCGGCGTTGCGACCGGTTCCGACATGCCCTTGGACGGCATATTCGAACTGTCGTTTCTGGATTCGCCGGCCTTTCGCATTGCAGGCGGTACTGACGAAATCCTGCGCAATACAATCGGCGAGCGGGTTCTCGGATTGCCGCAAGAGGTGCGTGTCGACAAGGGCGTGCCTTTCAAGTCCATCCCGACGGGGGGACGGTAGAACGTTCTCACGGTTCGCCTGCGTCAGGCACGAAAAGTGCCGGCTCAGAGAATTCGGCGCAGCGCTTGGATTCAGCGGATGCCGGTCGCTACACTCTCTGCCGTAACGCACCGCGTTACCAGTCGTGGCGGGGAGGGACGCAAGCGATATGAGTAGTAGCACCGAGACGGTTCGCACGATCGAGTTACAAGGCGTGCCCGTCGATGTCGTCTTCAAGGGGGCGGGGCCACAGCTGTTCTTGCTGCATGGCGGTGGCGGCCCCGTCGCGTCGATGCCGTTCGCGGACAAGCTGGCGGAATCCTTTGAAATCATCGCGCCTGTGCATCCCGGATTTGCAGGATCCGCCATTCCCGATCACTTCGACGATTTGCAGGATCTGATTTATCTGTATATCGATCTGATGGATACGCTTGATCTGCAAGATGCGGTGATGATGGGCTTCTCAATGGGAGGTTGGACGGCCGCTGAACTGGCGGTGTTGTCGACAGCGCGGATTTCCAGGCTGATCTTGGTCGATGCCGTCGGTGTGAAGGTCGGTGGCCGTGACGACCGCGACATCGTCGACGTCTTCTCGACGCCGCAGGAAGAGCTGACCAAACTGATGTGGCACGATCCCGGCAAGGCGCCTGATCCGTCGCAGATGACGGACGAGCAACGGCAAATCATACAGTCGAACCGCGTGGCGCTGGGTCTCTATACCTGGCAGCCTTACATGCACAATCCGAAGCTGCCGCGCCGACTGCACCGTATCGACGTGCCGGCGCTGGTGCTGTGGGGCGAAAGCGACGGACTTGTCACGCCGGACTACGGCCGGGCCTACGCCGGCATGATTCCGAATGCTGCGTTTGCCGTGATCCCCGCGGCCGGACCTGCACCGCAGGTCGAGCAGCCGGAGGCCTTCGTGAATCACGTTCTGTCCTTTGTAAACGATACGTCGGAAGGCAGCCAATCATGAGAGCATGGTTTTTCACCGAAGACGCCTATCCGCAACTACCGGACCCGGAGACCTATCCATCCATTCGCGTCAATCTTCCGAACAAGCATTTCGATCCGGAAACCGGCGCCGACAATTACCATCAGTTTCTCGATATGTGGCTGATGGCCGAGGAGTTGGGCCTGGAGGTCATGCTCAACGAACATCATCAGACCGCGACCTGCGTGGTGCCGGCCGTCCCCATCATGGCCGGCATATTGGCGCGGCAGACCAAGACGGCGCGAATTCTGGTGCTGGGCAATCCGTTGGCGAACCTGCCGCGGCCAACCCGGACGGCGGAAGAGATGGCCATGGTCGATGTGATCTCTCGCGGCCGCTTGGAATGCGGTTTCGTGCGCGGCGTGCCCTATGCTTCGGCACCAGCCAATG
>JAPPPC010000578.1 GCA_028817685.1 Rhodospirillaceae bacterium | reverse complement strand
CGCGTGCACCGATCAGGGTATCGAAGCTGATACCCGGAACATGTTCGCCCATCGCCAGGATCACGACCGGAATGGACAGGATGAGGCTGATCCAGAAGCGCCGCGTCATGTCGATCAGCTCCGGATTGGCCGCCTCCTCGACGGCAACCGCCATCGGTTCCAGCGCCATGCCGCAATCCGGACAGTCACCTGGGCCGTCTTCGATCACCTCCGGATGCATCGGGCAAGTGTACTGCGCCCCGGCAACGGCCGGCGCTTGCATGGCGTTCGCGGCTCGGTCCAAAGCGCCCTGCGGATTTGCTTGGAATTTCTGCTCGCACGCCTCGCAACAGAAATAATATGTCTCTTCCTGGCAGGCATACCGGTGCGGGGCGGTGTCCGGATCGACGGCCATACCGCAGACCGGATCCTTTACTTGGGTCAATGTCATTCCCGGCATATGGACCTTCCACAAACTGGAAGGTCAAGAGGCAACCCATTCCAGCGATTGAATGAAGTGCTTCTCGATAGGCAATTCCCTTCGCGCGGTAGGAAGATTCTTTCGGCGGCAAACTGACGGAACATCGCCGGTGCCCGCCCGACACGATCTCAATGGCCTGAATTCGTTCCGTTTTCCCAGCAATCGGACGAAACCCTCTGCGATGGCATTCGGCTTGCACCCTGCGTTTCAGACGTCGTTAGAGGAGGCATTCATGGAACCGGTCAACGGATCTGCGTCGGTGCCCACGCCGTTGAAGGGGCCGAACAACCTTTTACGCAACCTTTTGAGCTCACAGCGCAAGATCGAAAGCCGCGTAGACTTCGTGCAGCGCGCCTTCGAGCAGGGACGGGTTCAGTCCGACGATATCAAGCAGCATCTCGCAGAACAGTTCGGCGATGCGGCGGCCGGCCGCGTTGTCAGCGAGGAGGGCCGCGTCGATTTCGACGCATTTCGAAACCTGCTCGAGACGCGGCGGAACGATGCTCTGACGGAAGCAATCGAAGACAGATTCGGCGAAGACGCGGCCGAGGGCCTTATCCGCGAAGATGGAACGGTGGATTTGGACGCGCTGCGGGATCTGTTCCGTGACGCCTTCGGCCGGGAGCGGGCCGTTGCCGGCGCCTTTTTTGACCTCACCCGAACGGAAGCCGCGATCAACCGGACGCTGGCGCATATCCGGGAAGCCTTGGCCAGCGGCAGGCTGGATTCGGACCGCCTGCTTGCCAACCTGGCGGAGCGGTTCGGCGCGGAGCGCGCTGGCGATGTAGTGCGGGGCGACGGCGAAGTCGACTTCCAGCGTTTGCGCAACCTGCTCGCCGCTGACCGCAACGACGCGCTGGCCGAACGACTGGAACAAGCTTTCGGTGACGGCGCCGCGGACGGGATCATCGGCGATAACGGCCGCATCGATTTCGGCGCCCTGCGCGATTTGATCCGCGACAATTTCGGCAGCGAACGCCGCGGCACCATCATCGAAGAAACCGCGTAGCCCTGGTCTAGCCCTGCAGCTCCGCCAGCAGTTCGGCGAGCAGTTCCATGCCGGCGCCCCAGCCCTTGTCCATGCCCGCGATCGCAGCCTCGAAACAGGCGATCTCCGCCGCGCTCGCCTCGTGCGGCACCCAGGTCAGGCGCATCTGTGTCTGCCCGTCCGCTTCCGTGAAGGTCACCGTGGTCAGCAGCACGCGCGGCCAGTCGGGCATCATCGGGTTGGCGATGACGTTCCAGTCCGCATCCGACACGGCGTGCAGCCAGACCAGCCGCTCCGGCGGGATCACCTCGGTATACTCGACCCGCTGATAGTTGGAATTGCCGTCCCACTTCATTTCGCCCAGCCACAGCCCGCCGGGCGTGACGTCCAGACGATGGATGATCGTTTCCACGTTCGGCCCGTACCACCGGGCCAGCAGATCGGCCTCCGTCCAGGTCCGCCAAACCAGCTCCCGCGGCGCATCGAATACCCGCTCCAGCACATATGTCGGCAATTCACTCACGGTTGGCTCCCTTCGTTTCCGCTTGTTTTAGTTCTTCGAGTAGCCCGTCCAGCTGATCGAAGCTCGAGGACCAGAACCCCTTGAATTCCTCGAGCCAGCGCACCGCGGCACCCATCGGTTCCGCGCACAGCCGCGCCGGCCGGCGCTGCCGGTCGATATCCCGTTCGACCAGCCCCGCGCGCTCCAGCACCTTCAGATGTTTCGACACCGCCGGCTGGCTCATCGCGAAGGGGGCGGCCAGCTCATTCACCGATGCCGCACCGTCCGCCAGCCGCGTCAAGATCGCCCGGCGGGTCGGGTCGGCGAGCGCGGCGAAGAACGCGTCAAGTATGGGTTGGGACGGGGTTGCTGAGATTTTTTCCATAACCATATGGTTATACATAATGAACGGAGGCGTCAAGGCAGGGCGCCTCTTGATGATCGGAGCCGCTCCGGGATCGGTGTATTTCAGTAAAAAAAAGACAGTATTTTTCTTATATTTCAAAATAATATGAAACTATAGTTCTGGGATTAATCAATAAAACAAATTACTATTTCTAAATAACCGAAACCTCATAGTATTCACCGATGCTTTACAGAAAGTATTTCCGTAGCGGCGCCCTCGCCTTTATCTGCCTCGCCCTGCTCGCCGCCGCCCCGGCGCACGGCAACGCGCCGGCCCTGTGGCGGGTCGCGGACGCCGACAGCGAAATCTGGCTGTTCGGCACGGTGCATATGCTGCCGCAGCATGTCCGCTGGCGCAGCCCGGCCTTCGACCGCGCCTTCGCCGCCGCCGACACGGTGTTCCTGGAAGCCGACCTGACCGCCGCACCGCGCCGCGGCTTCCGGGCGACGATCATGCAGCTTGGCCGCAACGCGAACTTCGTCACCCTCTCCTCCCTGCTCGGTTCGCGCGACACCGAGCGACTGGCCCGCGCGGCCGAACGGCTCGGCATCCCGCCGGGCCAGCTGGAGCCGCTGCGCCCCTGGCTCGCCTCGATCCGCCTCAGCCTCACCAGCATGGCGGCGCAGGGCTTCGAATCGCGCTCCGGCGTCGACGGCATCATCGCCGACATGACGCGCGCCGCCGGCAAGCGGCTCGGCTATCTGGAGACCGTGCAGGAGCAGTTCGAGATCTTCGCCGCGCTCAGCCCGGCGGCGGAAAAAACCTTCCTGATGGCCACCGTCGCGCAGGTCGAGGAAGGCCCCTCGGGCGGCCTCGCGGAACTGGTCACGGCCTGGTCGGAAGGCGACACGAACCGCTTCGACCGCCAGTTCCAGGCCACCCTCGGCGGCGATCTGCCGGAGCTGCGCAACGCCCTGTTCATCGACCGCAACCGCCGCTGGACCCAACGCATCGCGCGGCTGATGAAAGGCGCCGGCAAGGCGCTCATCGCGGTCGGCGCCGGCCATCTGGCGGGCGATGACGGTGTGGTCGGGCTTTTACGGGCGAAAGGGTATAGAGTGTCCCGGCAATGACCGCCGGAACCATTCAAGACACCGCCTACGAGACCGACGGCACGGGCCCGCCCCTCGTGCTGGTGCACGGCATGGGGCTGAACCGCGCCATGTGGGACTGGCAATTGCCCTTCCTGACCCCGCATTTCGAGACCGTCCGCTACGACCTGCTGGGCCATGGCGACAGCGCTAAGCCGATCAAGGAATACGCGATGGCGGACTTCACCGATCAGCTGGCGCGGCTGGCGGACGGGCTGGGCCATGACCGGTTCGCGCTCGCCGGCTTCTCGCTCGGCGGGCTCATCGTCCAGGCTTTCGCGCTGGCCCATCCGGACCGGGTCTCGAAACTGGCGATTCTTTGCGCCGGGCACGACCGCAGCGACGAAGAGCGTGCCGGCATGCTGGACCGGCTGGCGCTCGCCGAACAGCAGGGCCACACCGCGACGGTCGAGATGGCGCTGGAGCGCTGGTTCACCGACGGCTTCGCCGCGCGCGAGCCCGGCGTAATCGACACCGTGCGGCGCTGGATGACCGACAACGACCCCGCCGTCTACCCGCTCGTCTACAAGGTGCTGGCGACCGGCGACAAGCCGCTGGCGCAGGCCATCGCCAACATCGCCTGCCCCACCCTGGTGCTCGCCTGCGCGGAGGACCACGGCAACTCCCCCGCCATGGCGCGCCGCATGGCCGAACTGATCCCGGACGCGCGCGCCGCCATCGTGCCGAAGCTGCGGCATATGGGCCTGGCCGAGGATCCGGACGCCATCGCGCGCGAGCTCGCGCCCTTCCTGCAGGGCTCGGTAGCGCGCTCGACCCCCATTTGATCGCATCGGCCGTTTGCTTTACCCATAGGGCGACCCAATCGTAAATCCCGCCGCCGGCCCCCGCCGGGCGGCTTTGCCCCCAGAACAAGGAGGTTCATTTTCTCATGTCGGTAACGCTGGCCGAAACGGCCGAGGACGTCTCTCAAATCGCATTCGGTTTCATGGCGTCCAAAGCACTGTTTGCGGGCCTGCATATCGACGTTTTCACCCGTCTGACCGACAGTCCGAAATCCGCCGCGGCGATCGCCCAAGAAACCGGCGTCCCCGCCAACCGGGTCACCACCCTGCTGACGGCGCTGACCAGCATCGGGTTGGTCGACCGCAATGACGAGACCTATTCCAACGCGCCGGCGGCCGAGCAGTTCCTGTCGCGCGAGTCGAAATACGAGTTCGGCGACTATCTGCGCTATCAGATCGACCAGCAGATGTATCCCTTCCTGAGCCAGCTGAATGAGGTGATCGAGGGCTCGCTCGACCCGGACGCGGTCGATTCCTACCAGCACTGGATGTCGGACCCGGAGCAAGCCTCGATCTATAGCGAGGCGCAGCATGCCGGTTCGCTCGGCCCCGGCCGCACCCTGGCGCGGCTCGTCGATCTGTCGGAGGCACGCAGCCTGCTCGATGTCGGCGGCGGCACCGGCGCCATGAGCATCCGCCTGCTGCAGGCCTATCCCGAGCTCGTCTCGACCATCATCGACTTCCCCAACGTCTCGGAAATCGGCTGGCGCTTTGTCACCGAGGCGGGGATGGTCGATCGCATCCGCTACATCCCCGGCAACGCCCTGCAGGCGGAATGGCCGAAGGAACAGGACGCCATCCTCATGTCCTACCTGTTCAGCGGCATCCCGGGCAGCGAGGTGCCGCGCCTGATCGAATACGCCTTCGACTGCCTCGCCGCGGGTGGGCATCTGATGGTGCATGATTTCATGGTCGAGGACGACCGCACGGGCCCGCCCATGGCCGCCCTGTGGCAGCTCCAGCACATGGCCTTCACCCCGGACGCACGGTCGGTGACGCCGGGCTGGCTGCAGACCAAACTGGAGGAAACCGGCTTCACCGATATCCGCGAGGAAGAGATGGTGCCGGGCATGACGCGGCTGATCGCCGCCCGGAAGCCGGCGTAGACAAATGGCCAAATCGGACTTCAGCTTCGCCTGGCCGTTCCGCGTGCGCTATGCCGAGGTGGACGGCCAACGCATCGTCTTCAACGCCCACTATCTGACCTATATCGACACGGCGATCACGGAATATTTCCGCGCCCTGCCCTACGACTATATGGGCCAGGTCGAACGCACCGGCGAGGACTACCATCTGGTGCGCAGCCTCGTGGAGTACCGCAAGCCGATCCATTTCGACGAGGATATCGAAGTCCACGTCCGCACGTCGCGCATCGGCCGCACCTCCCTCACCTTCCTGATCGAGATCCACCCGCAAGGCCAGGACGACCTCCGCGCCAGCGGCGAGGCGGTCTGGGTCAACGCCGACCAGGCGACGGAGAAATCCGCAGCGCTGCCGTCGGAGCTGATGGAGAAGATTACGGCGTTTGAGGGGGAGGCTTTGGAGCGTTAGGGACGGCTCGTAAGGCCCGGCAGGAAACGCCAACCTGCCGCCCGTCGCGTTCGGGCAGCAGCAGAAATGTGGGCCGAAGTCTCAGGAAAAGCCGGGGCGCTTCACCCCGTTGAACACCAAGTTTTCGAAACCCCACGCCCAAACAGATGCTGTTGCGGCTAAATCAGGCGCCGCCGCCGGTCTCGTCCATCGGCACGCCTTGCCGGATCAAAACGCCGCGCAGCTTTTGAATGATCGGGAAAATTTCTTGGTTCCAGTCCGCGCCCTGGCGGTCGAATGCCTTTTGTTCCAGCTCGACGATGTGCCGGTCTTCGGCGAAAATGCCGTCCGTGAACCAGGCGATAAACGGCCACATCAGATGAATCAGACCGGGTATCGAGGGGGTGCGAATACTCATGAGACCGTAGGTATGGTTGATCCGCTGTTGTCGATCCACGGGCGTGTATATGTTCCAAAGCGAGAGTTCGGGGTCCGTTGAACCTGCTTTCCAGTATTTCAAGGTTTGATAGGGATATTCCGTGCGGATGGTCATAAGGTCGCGGCGCGCATCGCTGCTTTTTTTCTGAGTTGCGCGGCCGATCATGAACTTTTCGCCGAGCGGTTGCTTGCCGCGGGTTCGGCGGAACGTGTAATCCGCCTCGACCCAGTTATCACCTTCACGCAGTTCCAAGAAAACGGTCTTGATGCCGCCCATCAATCTTCGATGTAAAAACTGGTGGTTCATGTCCATCAGGTTTTCATGCATGAACGAGTAATGGCATTCG
>JAPPPC010000616.1 GCA_028817685.1 Rhodospirillaceae bacterium | reverse complement strand
CGATATAGGTTGCGATGAGGACCAGACTTGTCGGGATGCCGCTGGTCTCCTCGGCCATCTCTTCGTGCAAATCGGTGGCCTTGTCGCGGTGTCTTTTATCCTGCAGGTAGCTCCACCCCATGAAGGTGCCAAGCAGTCCGAGCATGGCGACGCCCTGCCATAGGACGATGCCGCCGGTTAGCCCGAGCCCGCACAACAACAGGGTCGTCAGGAACATGACGGCGCCGTCGCGGCGCACGCCCCGAGGATCGCATATCAGGGGCCGAATCACCGCGCCCGCCCCCAGGATCAGTAAGGTGTTGGCGATGTTGCTGCCGATGGCATTGCCCACCGCAATGTCCGCACTGCCGGACAGAACGGCCTGGATCGTCACAACGAGCTCGGGCGCCGAGGTGCCGAAACCCATGATTGTCAGTCCGATCACCGCAGGCGAAATATTGAGATTGCGCGCCAGACCGATTGCGCCCCGCAACGCAAATTCACCACCGAGTATCAGGAGAAGCAGACCGAAGGCGAGAAAGAGAAAATCCATGTCGATCTGCTTGTCCGTAAACTGCCCCTGTCAGGGGCTTTGCTTTCCCCAAGCTGAAAAGACGCCAGGTTCACATAGGGTGATGCCGCACCGTTTCAATGTTGCGGGCGCGGCTGGAATTAGGCGTGCAGGGTAATATGACTGATTCCTTGGGACGATGCTGTGATATCGTTTCCAGAATGTGAAATTGATCGGACGTTCGCTACAGGCGGCGGGGAGTTATCGGTATTTCCGCGACCATTGTCTTGTTGAATCTGCTGGGTGCGGTCGCCTTGTTGTTGTGGGGCATGCGCATGGTGCGGACGGGCGTGACCCGGGCTTTTGGTGGGGATCTGCGCCGCGTTCTCGAACGGCATCTGGGCAACCGATTCGCCGCTTTCGGAGCCGGCTTGGGCGTCACGGCCGTCTTGCAGAGCAGCACGGCGACCTGCCTGATCACCGCATCCTTTGCCGGTCAGGGGTTGGTCGCCGCCGCACCCGCATTGGCGATCATGCTTGGCGCCGACGTGGGAACCACGCTTGTGGCCCAGGTGCTCAGCTTCGATGTCTCATGGTTTTCGCCGATCCTCATCGGCGGCGGCATGATCGTTTTCTACGTGACCGAGAGCAAGCGGCCGCGGAATTTGGGGCGGATCCTGCTCGGGCTCGGTTTGATGCTCCTCGCGTTGCGGCTGATCGTGGAAAGTTCCGAACCGATGCGGGCGTCGGAGACGGTCGGGACGGTCCTGTCAGCCCTTGCCGGCGAACCAATCCTTGCGGTTCTGGTGGCGGCGCTCCTGACCTGGCTCGCCCATTCGAGCCTGGCGACGGTGCTCCTGGTCGTCTCGCTGACCACTGCCGGAATAACCCCGTTGCCGTTGGCGTTCGCCCTGGTCCTGGGGGCAAATCTTGGCGGTACCCTGCCAGCACTGTTGGCGACCCTGAACGGGGCACCGGCGGGCCGGCGCGTGGCTGTCGGCAACGCGGTTTTCAAAATTACCGGTGTCGTGATTTTGCTGCCGTTCTTGGCAGAGGCAACGCGATGGCTGCCCGAGTTCGAGGCTGATCCGGCGCGGCAGATCGTGAATTTTCACACCGCCTTCAATATCGCCCTCGCGGTCATCTTTATCGGATTCACCGGCGTTGTCGGCCGCTTGATGGAACGGATATTTCCGGACGCGCCTGTGGAAGATGACGCGGCGACACCGCGCTATCTAGACGTGTCCGTCATAACCGAGCCGACCGTCGCGCTGGCGACCGCGGCGCGCGAGACGTTGCGGATGGGCGATACCCTGCAAACCATGTTGCGGGATGTCATCGAGGTTTTCCGCGACGGTGAGAAATCGAAAATTTCCGAAATCGCGCGCATGGACGATACGGTCGATGACCTCCACATGGCGATAAAACTCTATCTGACCGATGTCAGCCGTGAACCGCTTGATGAAAAGGAGAGCGGCCGCTGCGCGGAAATCATGTCGTTCAACACCAATCTCGAGCATATCGGCGACATCATCGATAAAAATCTGCTCGAATTGGCGTCGAAGAAAGTGAAATACGATCTGCAATTCTCAGAGGACGGCCTGCAGGACATCGTGACGTTGCATGGCCGGGTGGAAGAGAATCTACAACTCGCCATGAATGTCTTCGTCAGCGGCGATCGCGATCTGGCGCGCCGGTTGCTTTCGGAAAAAGTCCATTTCCGCGATGCTGAACGGGAGGCAGCCGAAGGCCATCACGAGCGGCTGCGTCACGGATTGCGCGAAAGCATCGAATCTTCGTCGCTGCATCTGGATATCCTGCGCGACCTCAAGCGGATCAACAGCCACCTGACCTCTGTCGCCTACCCAATCCTTGAGCAGGCGGGCGAGCTGCGGGCCTCGCGGCTCCGCAAACCGAAGCGGAAAAAGAAACAGCAAACTGCCGGTTAGATGCGCTGCTTTCGCGGATCCGGAACCTGCGGCTGCTGCTGTTCGAACGGCGGCATCTTGGTTGGCGGCACCGGAGGCGGAATGATCTCGACATTGAGATTGCCGAGCTCTTCCAAGGATTTGGGCGAAAACGGCGTCGCGATGGTAACCGTCGATCCGCGCGCGGTGGCGTCATCGACGGCCTGTTCCAGCCGCTCGGCCAACTCCTGCCGCCAGGGCAGGGTGTAGTAGCGCGGCTGCGTCGAACTCTCGAGCTGCAGCCACAGATAGATGGCTTCGCCCTCCTCGAAGCGGGCGCCGAGGACGACAGCGCTCAGTGCCTCACGCTCGAACCATTCGAAGTCGATCGGTTTCGGCCGGCTCAGCAACTCGGTGAGCTGAAGATAGCCGAGCGGCATCATCAGCGCCGCGGTGATCAGGGCGACGACCCGGACCGCGGTGCGCCGCGGCGACCAGATGGCAATTGCCGCGAGCAGCGCGAACAGCGCCACGGTGCCGATGAAGAAATAGATCAGAAATTCCATCACATAGGCTCCGTGATGAGACGCCGTCGCAAGGTGGTGACGCTGTCCTTGACCAAGTCGCCCTTGCTGGTGAGGCGGAACCGGAAAGCGGTTTCTTCCTGGTGGCGACGCTTGAGCTTGACCTGAGTTTTCAGGATTTGCTTGGTCTGTTCGAATTCTTTCCGCACGCTGACGACGACCGTCGCGGGAACGATCATGCCGGGCGGTACCGGCCCGTACATATGAACGTTGACGATATACTCGCCGGCCGGAATGCCGCGGCTATAGGCGACCTCGTAATTCTCTTCCGTGGCGTCGCCGTCGGTGCCCAGATCGTCGCGCAGCAAATTGAAGACGCGATTGCCGAGGTTCCAGAAGCCGACCGGGGTGGATTCCGGTCCCATGACCCACAAATCCACATCGACCGCCTGGTTGGTCGGCCAATGCAGCTCGACGATGACGTTACCGGGCGCCTTGTGGTCCTGTGCCTCGACCTCGGATTTACGCAAGTGCGGCAACAGCATGACAACCATCGCCACGAAGCCGATCAGGGCGAGCAGAATCACATCGCGGAAGACCGTCCCGGCGGAGTCTTCTTCGAAGTCTTCAAGCTCGTTCACGCGCTTCTCCCAGCTCGATGATCGCACCGATCAGGCTTACCGCGCCGCTCGTCAAAATGCGATGATTGACGATCAGCCAGACATAAAGGACGGCGCCGACCAAGGTCGTATAGAGCGCGACCGACATGCCGCTGATCAGCGTCGCGACCATATTGGCGACGCTTTCGATCTCCGTTGCCGATTCCGGGTCTACCCCTGACAGGGCGATGATGAATCCGATGACGGTGCCGATCAGGCCCAAAAAAATCAGCCCGTTGGCGAGGTGACGGATCACCGAAACATTGGTCCCCATCTTCAGCCGCAGGGCCGAGGCGCCGAGCGTCTTGCTGTCGGCGCCGCCGCCATAGACCGTGGCCAGATACTTCGCGGCGCGCGTGCCTTCTTTCGGGTCGCCGCTGCGAATGTCGTTCAGTTCGACGCTGGTTTGCCAGATCCGGTTGCCGCAGGTGAACAGGCCGAACAGGAACACGACAAAGATGCTGAGCGACAGTTCCATCGTGACCGGCACGAATATTCCGTCGAGCCAGCCTTGCAGCCACGCGGCGAACAGCAACGCCAACGCCACCAGATTGACCAGCAGGAACCGCAAGAACAGCAGGTATCTGTGCGGTTTGGAGATCAGTTCCATTTTCGTTTCGACTCCTGATACATCGCGCTACGATTATATCCGCGCGGCGCATACCATAGCGGCCGCCGAAAACATATGTAGTATGGATCAAGTTTTCGGGAAGTCGGCATGAAATATGACGTGATCGTTATCGGGGCCGGCATCATCGGTTGCTGCACCGCTTATGAGCTGGCCAAGCGCGGCAAGCGGACCCTGAATATCGATAAGCTGCCGGCTTCGGGCTACGGCTCGACCAGCGGGTCCTGCGCAATTATCCGCACCCATTACTCGACCGTCGATGGCTGTGCCCTTGCCTATGAGGGCGTGTTCGTATGGCGCGACTGGGCCGGCTATATCGGCGTGCCGGACGAACGCGGCCTGGCCGTCTATCACAATACTGGCTGCGTCGCGCTGCGGGTCGAGGCGAACGATTTCCTGCGGCCGATGTGCGAGCGGCTCGATGTCATCGGCATACCTTGGGAGGATTGGGGACCGGACAAGATCCGCGAGAAGCTGCCCTTTTTCGATCTCAAGCGCTTCGCGCCGGCGAAATTGCTGGGTGATCCCGGATTTGGCGAGCCGACCGGCGGTTCGGTCGAGGGCGCTGTGTTTTTCCCGGATGCGGGCTATGTCAGCGACCCCCAGCTTGCCACGCACAATGTGCAATGCGCCGTGCAGGCCGCAGGCGGTGAGTTCCGCTTCAACGCCGAGGTCACGGAAATTCGGCAGGAGAATGGCCGCACCGCCGGTGTTACCCTGTCGGACGGCACGGCGATCGATGCGCCAGTCGTCGTCAATGTCGCGGGGCCGCACTCCTCGCGGATCAACGCGATGGCAGGGGTTCTCGACGACATGAATATTTCGACCGGCGCCATGCGGCAGGAGGTTGCCCATGTGCCGTCGCCGGCAGGGTTCGACTTCGAGGCGAACGGTTTCATCATTACCGACAGCGACATCGGCGTTTACGCACGGCCGGAGGTCGGCAACCATATCCTGATCGGCAGCGAAGACCCGGAATGCGATCCGCGCGAATGGGTCGACCCGGACGATTACAATCGTGACTTCACCGATCAATGGACGGTGCAGGTGCATCGCGAGGCGCAGCGCATCCCGACCCTCCCAATCCCGAGCCGTATGCAGGGCGTCGTCGACCTCTACGATGTGTCAGACGACTGGATACCGATCTATGACCGCTCCAGCTTGGACGGCTATTACATGGCGATTGGCACCAGCGGCAATCAGTTCAAAAACGCGCCCGTGGCCGGCAAGATGATGGCGGAGTTGATCCTCGCTTGCGAGGCGGGCCACGATCATGACGCCGAGCCGCTGCAGTTCACCCTGGACCATATTGGCCGTTCGGTCGATGTCGGCTTCTATTCGCGCAAGCGCGAGATCAATGCGAACAGCAGTTTTTCGGTGCTGGGCTAACGAAGAGGGGGAGAAGAGAGATGCGCGTGGTGACCTTGGACGATATTCCGCATGAGGATCTGGGCGAGGCGACGCCGATCGCCGGCTGGAGCGGCGGCTCGGTGACCCGGTCGCGCCAGACGATCATCCCGGCCGGCGAGTCCGATAACTACAATTGCAGCGTGGTCAACTTCACCAACGGGTCGACGACAGGCTGGCATGTCCATGATTGCGACCAGATCCTGGTCGTCACTTCCGGCTCAGGCATTGTCGCGACCGAGGAAGAGGAAGTGGAAATTGGAGTCGGTGACGTGGTGCATATCAAGGCTGGGGAGAAACACTGGCACGGTGCCAAGGCGGACACGACCTTGGGTCACATCACCGTGACGGCCGTCGGCTCGAAGGCGACGTTCCTGTAGGTTTCCGAACCTTCAATTGGAGGCGCAAACGATGCTGCAGATCGGGATCATGCTTCTCATTGCCGCCGCTGCGTTCTGGTGGCTGCATTTGTACCTCGCGATCGCTGTCGGGGTGGTCATCGCGCTGCTGGTCGCGGCCAAGCTCCGCGACGCGGTGCATAATGGCCGCCGGTTGTTGATCTCCCGGGACTCGGAAGATGACGAGGCGGACCGCGTTCGACGCCGTGACGAAACGTTCCTGTACGCCATGTGGATCGGCCTGACGGTCAGCGGCGCGGCGCAGGCGGGTGACAGCGTGCATTACCATGATGGCGGCCATGGCGGCGGCGACTTCGGAGGTGGTTTCGATGGTGGCGCCGGGGGTGGCGATGCCGGTGGCGGCGGAACTTTTTAGATTTAGACAAGGAAGCAACGATGAAGGCGATTCCCTACGAGGCGACGGAAATCCGCAATCGCGAGACGGTGATGGAAGGCGAAGACATGCGGGTCCGAGTGCTGACTCTGGATGAGGGCCAGTGCATCCCCTGGCATTATCACAGCGAGATCACCGATTCCTTCGTTTGCCTGGAAGGTCCGATGGTGGTGGAGACCCGCGCGCCGCGCGCCGAGTATGTGTTGGGGCCGGGCGAGCGCTGCGAAGTGCCGCCCAAGGTGGCGCACTACGTTCACGGTCTCGACGACGGCCCGTTCAAGTTTCTCATCGTTCAGGGCGTCGGTGTCTACGACAACATCGCGGTTGGCGTCGGCCGCAAGGGCCAGTCCGATTAACCGCTCCGCTTGCCAAGCGCGTGGCGCTCTCGCCATAGTTCGCGCGCCTCTCGGATGTGAGTAGCCCTCAAGGGGAACAATTACGATGACGAAACGTGTCCTGTGGGGCGTCGGCTCCAGCCGTGCGCTCCGCGCCCATTGGGCGTTGGTCTTTCTCGGCCTTGATTATGAGACACGGCCGATCCTGACGCGGACGCCGGCAATGGAAACGCCGGAATATCGCGCCGTCAATCCGCGCGGCAAGATCCCGACCTTGATCGATGGCGACCTGACCTTGACCGAAAGCCCGGCCATCGTTGCCTATCTGGCGGAGCGCTACAGCACACCGGAACGGCGGCTCATCCCCGAAGCGCTCGATCAGCGCGCGCTCTATTTCGAATGGATGTCCTTCATCTCGATGGAGCTGGACGCGACCTCGCTCTACGTCCTGCGGCGGCATGAGGGTTTGCCCGAGATTTACAGCCCGGCGCCGGAGGCCTGCGTGGCGGCGCGCGCCTATTTCGAGCGCATGATCACTGCGGCGACCGTGCGGCTGGAGGACGGTCGGCGCTATCTGCTGGGCGATGACTTTTACGGCGTCGATATCCTGATGACGACGGTTCTGGACTGGGCCGTGAATTACGGCTTCGACCTCCCCGACGCCTTCGCGGCCTATCGGTCGCGCATTGATGAGGAGCCGTCGACCGCGCTCGCCCATCGCGCCAACACGCCGCCATGACCGCGGCGCTCGAAGGTATAAAGGTCGTCGACCTGTGCAGCGTCGTCTCCGGACCCGTGGCGATGGCGACCCTGGCCGATCAGGGCGCCGATGTGATCAAGGTGGAAGGCCTCACCGGCGACGTCACGCGCGGCGCCCGGCCGGAATCGCCGGGATTCGCGCCGGGCTTCGTCGCCTGCAACCGCGGCAAGCGGTCGATCGCGCTCGACCTGAAAAATGCGGACGGCCAGGCAATCCTCTGGCGGCTTCTGGAACGCGCCGACGTCGTCGCCCAGAACTACCGGCCCGGCGTTATGGAACGTCTGGGATTCGGCTACGAAACGGTCGCGGCGCGCAATCCCGGCATCGTGTTTCTTTCCATCAGCGGCGTCGGCCCGGCCGGACCCTACGCCAAGAAGCGCGTCTACGATCCGACCATCCAGTCGCTGACCGGTTTCACGGACATCCAGGCCGATCCGATCACCCGGCGGCCGAAGATGGTGCGCACACTGGTCGCCGATAAGACGACGGCGATCTATGCCGCCCAGGCGGTAACGGCGGCGCTGTTCGCCCGGACCCGCACTGGCAAGGGCCAGCATCTGCAGGTCTCCATGCTGGACGTGATGATGTCTTTCCTGTGGCCGGAAGGCATGGCGCCCTTCGCGGTCGTCGCGGAGGACCGGCGGGATGCGCCCAACACGCCGCACGATATGATTTTCGAGACGTCGGACGGCTACGTCACTTTCGGTACGGTCTCGGACAAGGAGTGGGCTGGGCTCTGCAAGGCACTGAAGCGGCCGGAGCTGATCGCCGACAAACGTTTCGCCACCGGGGCGCAGCGTTCCACCAACCGTCAGGTGCGCATGGAGACGGTGGAGGCTGCGATTGCCGGCTTTTCCAGCGACGAGATCATCGCGCGGCTGGAAGCGAACGATGTGCCCTGCATGAAGGTGAAGACACGGCGCGAGGCGCTGGACGACCCGCAGGTCATCGCCAACGAGATCGTCGTTGAGATGGATCAGCCCGGTGTGGGCCGGATGCGGCAGGCGCGGCCGGCGGCGCTGTTCGGCGATACCCCGTCGCACAGCCCGCGCCCGGCCCCGGGGCTTGGCCAGCATTCGCGGGAAATCCTGTCAGAGGTGGGGTTTGAAGACGCGGAAATCGCGGCCCTCATCGGTCGTGGCGTGGTCGGTGCGGCGTCTTAATCGGACCTTGCGCCGAGGAACGCTTTCAACACATCCACAACGCGCGCGAGTTCTTCCCGGCGGCCGAGCGTGATGCGCAGATAATTGCGAAACGCAGGCGATGGGAAGCGGCGGACCGCGATACCCGCGGCGCGCAGATGCCGGTCGGCCGCCGCCGCGCTCTTGCCCGGGTCGGGAAATCCCGCGAGGACGAAATTCGTCTGGCTCGGCGCAATTTCCAGCCCGAGCGCCGACAGCTGTTCGGACAGCCAGGCGCGACCGTCCCGGTTGGCCTCATAGACCATATCGAAATGATCGCGGTCGGTGAGTGCCGCGCGTGCGGCAGCAAGAGAGACGCCGGAGAGCGGGAAGGTCGTCGCCACGCGGCGCACATCGGCGACGATCTCGTCCGGTCCGTACAGCCAGCCGACCCGGGCACCGGCCAGCCCGAATATCTTCGAGAAGGTCCGGGTCATGACGATGTTCCGTGCCCCGTCGACCAGCGCGTCGACCGGTATGCGCCCCGGGTCGTCGATATATTCGTCATAGGCGCTGTCCAGGACCAGCAAGGCGTTGGCCGGCATGGCGGCGTGCAGCGCCTGCAGCTCATCGCTACCGAGATAGGTGCCGGCCGGGTTCTCCGGATTGGCGAGATAGATCATCCGCGTGCGGTCGGTGATACCGTCGATGAGGTGCGGCACGGAGGGGCGGAACCCCTGGTCCGGCACGGAGCGGACCTCGGCATTGTTGGCGAAGGCGTAGTTCGGCGCCTTGGGGTAACCGTTCTCGCTGCGCAGCATCTCGGTGCCGGGGCCGAGATAGATCCGCGCCAGCCGTGCCAGCAGATCGTCCGACCCGTTGCCCACCGTGATCTTCGAAGCATCGAGACCGAAGAACGCAGCGATCTCGGGCGCGAGGATGGCATCGACATTCTCACTGTAACGCTCCATCTTCGCCGCCGCGTCGCGCGCTGCCGCGATCGCTTGCGGGCTCGGCCCAAACACGCTTTCGTTCGAGTTGAGCAGCAGATCCGGTGCCGGCAGCCCGTCATCCTCCGCCTCGGTCATATAGGCCTTGATTTTGCGGACGCCGGGATGGGCGGGTTCAACGGTCATCGCTATCCTCATAGGTTGATACCGGTGCATTATAGGCGCTGAATTTGGGAATACAGACGCGGCATAGTGAGGAAGTGGCAGACGATGGCGCTCGAGACACAGCAGCTTCAGGAAAATTTCGGCACCGAGATCCTCGATATCGATCTCGCATGCGTGGATGACGATGCATTCGACGAGATTCGGGCGGCGTGGCAGCGCGACCCGGTTGTGTTGTTCCGGCGGCAGAGTCTGACGGAAGCGGAGCTGATCGCCTTCAGTCGCCGCTTCGGGAACCTCGATCTGGAGGTGATCCGTGACATCAACACCAGCGAGGACGTGCTCGACGACCGGGTGCCCGAGCTGTTCTTCGTTTCCAACTTGCACTTCGCCGATGGCCGCAAGGTCGGTGGGCTGAGCAATGACGAGGTCGTCTGGCACACCGACCAGATCTTCCGTACGCGGCCCGCCAGCGGTTCGATCTTCTACGGTATCGAAATGCCGACCGACACGGGCAAGACGTCCTTCTGCAATATGGCGCGTGCCTACGATACCTTGCCGGATGACTTGCGTAGCCAGGTGGAGGGCAAGCGGTCGGTCTGCAAATACGGCACGGAGCAGCCGCTATCCGGATTCATGCGCGCCAATGTCGACAAGAATTTTCGCCGCGAAGCGACCTCGGCCGCCGAGATCGAAGAGATTGACCGACGCACGCCGCAGGCGACGCATGAAATGATCCTGGAGAACCAGGCGACGGGCCAGCGCTCGCTTTATTTGTCACCGAACCACACCGCCGCCATCGAAGGGCTGGATGACGAGGAAGGCGCGGCGCTGTTCGATGCGCTGTTCGAACATGCGGTGCAGCCGGCGAATATCTACACCCACGCCTGGCGCAATGGCGACGTGCTGATGTGGGACAACGCCCGCCTGCTGCATCGGCGAGAAGCCTTCGACCCCGGCATCCCGCGCCTCGCCAAGCGCACCACGGTTTATATGGACCCGGAATACTTCGCCGTGCCGCGGGCGGTCAGCGGCTGAACAAATTGCCGGCTACCCTTTCCCCAGCAGCGGCCGCACCTCCTTAGCGAACCATTCCAACTGGGCGTCGCGCTCCTCCGGCGGGCCGAGGAAGTCGAGATTGATGTGGCGGACGCCGGCCTCGTGGAACTTCGATATCGCTTCGGCGACGTCTTCCGGGCGGCCGAGCGCGGCGTATTTCTTGGCCGGCGCACTGAAGTCCATGGCGTAGCGGACACTCAACAGTTCGACGGCGCGTTCATAGGCTGCCTCGTAGCTGTTGTTGATCTGCGCGAACAGCAGATGGCCGGTACCGAAAGTAGCCAGACCACGGTCCGCCTTCTCGAAGGCCGGCGCGATCTTGTCGAGGCCGGCCTTGTACATCTCCGGTGTCACCACATAGGAGACCCAGCCATCGCCGATCCGGCCGATGCGCTCCAGCGCCTTGTCGGAGCGGCCGCCGAACCAGATCGGTGGGCCTTCGGGGGTGAGGGTGCCCGGCTGCATATGGGTTTCCGGGAATGAGAAAAAACGGCCCTCATGCGCTACCGGCTCGCCGCGCCACAGCTTGCGGACGACTTCGACGCCTTCCTCCAGCCGCGCGCCGCGTTCGCTATGCGGTATGCCGCAGGCCTCGAACTCGCGCTTGAATTCGCCACCGACCCCGACGCCGAAGATGAAGCGGCCGTCGGTCAGATGGTCCAGAGTCGCGGTTTGTTTCGCGACCGGTGTCGGATGGCGCAACGGCAGCAGATAGACTCCCGTCGCGACGGTCAGCCGGTCGCTGCAGGCGGCGATTTGGGCCAGCTGCAGGAACGGGTCGAGGATCGGCGTGGTGAAGGCGATATGGTCGCCGACCCAGACCGTGTCGAATTCGAATTCGTCGAGCTTTGCCGTGATCGCCCGCGTCGCCGCCAGGTTGGGGAAACGCGTCATCAGGCCATAGTGGTAGGTCTCACCCAGGGGCAGGCTCATGGTCGAAGCTCCATATTCGTATCGGTTTCCCGCAGCTTCGCGCGCCGCACCGGTCCGGGCAAATGGAAATTGCGTTGGTTGTTCCACCAAACCTGACGCCCCGGCCGCAGAGCCGGGGCCTTGCCGGCAAACCCTGGGGTCCGCTTGGGGTCCGCCGTTGGCGCAGCCTCGGTCCCTGGTCAAGCCGGGGACAACATGGAGGCGATGCTTCGGCCTCGCGGCATCGTGTTCACGGGCCGCTGCCTAAAGGCTTCAAATTCAAACCGATTTGCGTCAAAATAGGGGTTCGTGGCGGCCAACCGCCAAAAATCGGGATGTGAAACGATGAATCACAGCGCTGCGGCGATTGCCGAGGCAAGTATTTGGATCGTAATCGTGGTGTTCGCCCTGATCATGCAGGTCATGCCACTGTTGCTGATCCTGACCCTGTTCAACATCGCGGTCGGCGTGTCATCGACGACGGTGCTGATCATCATCCCGATCGCCCTGTTCGGCATGATCTTCGTCGCCTGCTCGATCGCTGAAAAGCGCCGTAAGGACCGGCTGCCGGCGCCATTACCGGTCAATTACGTGCAGCAGTTGCAGTCGAAACACGCGTTACGGCACAGCGCGGCCTGCATGTTGCCCTATTTGCGGCGCAACCGTTTCAACCGGCACTTCTAGCGTTTAGCGCATCCCGGACACGCTGAGTGCGCGCAAGGTCATCGCGCCGCCGCCATTGACCCATGTGACGCCGGCCCAGTCATCGCGAAAGCCGGTATCGGTCGCGCGCAGGACCTCCGTGTCATCGATGGATACCACCATTTCCCCGTTTGCGGATCGTGTCCAGTTGAGCGTGTGATCCGCGCCGTCGGCCAGCGTCCCCGTACCGGTCGCCAGGGTAAAGGCGCCGCTGGCGCCGCGCCGCTGCAGTTCTAGGCCCGCGATTGGATCATAGGTCAGGAAATAGCCGGCTGTGCGCTGTTGGCCCTGAAAGACTGCCAGGGTCGCGGGGCCCGCGGTGTTCTCCATCGCCAGCTTGGCATCCAGCGAGAAGGCGTTCGAAATCGGTTGCTGCAGATACACTTCCGCTGGGATCGCCGGCGGCGGTGCGACTGGCGCGGCAGCCGGCGGGGCGGCTTCCTGTCGGCGGTTGCCCTGGCCCTGGTTCAGTATCTGTCCCAGCAATTGTAACGCGATGTCCTCACCGCGCACCTTGCGCTGCGGTTCCGGCTGCGCGGCCTGCGATTCCGGCGCGGCCGGCGCTTCCACCTTGCTGTACAGCCCGCCCTGCCAGTCCATGTCGAACTGGCCCGACGCGACGGTCCAGGCCGGATTGGCCGTAAAGTCACGATCGGCGAAATCCTCCTGCACCAGCAAATGGGGCCATGGGTTGCCGTATTTGTCCGCCAAGGCGCGCAAATCGTCCAGGAAGCGCGGGTCGGCGGCACGGGCGCGGGCCGCCTCGTCGACCAGGCGGCGCAACTCCTCGGACAGGGTCTGCACCTGGTCCTGGCCGCTTTGCCAGGTGCCGTAGCGCGGCTTGTCCTGGGCCAGGGCCGTGAAGGGAAGTGAGACGATCAACAGGGCGAGCGTAAGGCGGCGCATAGGATTTCCTTTCGCCCACCAGAATAGGCGTAACCCGGGTCTTTTTGAATAACGAGCTTGCGTTTGACAGCCGACCGGCGCCCCGGTTCAATCGCCGCATGCCATAAGGGAGATCGAACCATGCCGATTTACGAGAACGGACCCGTCAAAATCCACTACGAGGAGGCCGGTAGCGGCTTTCCCTTGCTCGTCATTCCTGGCGGCGGGTTGAACGCGACCATCGCGGGCCTCGCCAACCACGCCTTCAATCCGCTGGAGGCCTTTAGCGACCGCTACCGCGTCATCGCTTTGGATCTGCGCAACGCCAATGGCGGCCAGGGCGAGGGCCCGCTGGAAATCGAGCGGACCTGGGACGGATTCACGGACGATCAGCTCGGCCTCATGGACCATCTCGGCATCGACCGGTTCATGGCGATGGGCTTCTGCATCGGCGGGCCGATGATCTGGAATCTGCTGAAACGCGCGGGCGACCGGGTCGTTGCGGCCACCCTGGTACATCCCAGCGGCTATATTTCGAGCCACCCGGACATCTTCTACCAGAACAATATCAACGGCTGGGCCCCGGACTTCGTCAAGCGCCGGCCCGAATACACGATGGAGATGATCTCGGAGTTCCTGAACAACATGTACACCAAGCGGGCGGATTTCGTGTTTACCGTCGACCGCGACTTCGTACGCAATTGCCAGACCCCGGTCCTGGTGCTGCCGGACGACATTCCGGCCCACCCCTATTTGACGGCGATGGAAACGGCGCTGCTGGCGCCGAATTCGCAGGTCAGCCTGTACCCGTGGAAGGAAAACGACCGCAAGATCGAACTCGCGGTGCGCCATATTCGCGGCTTCCTGGCGACCAACGCCCCCGCGGTGATGGCCGAGGCGGCGGAGTAGTCAGATCGCGAGATCCTTGACGTAGTAGTCCCTGAGGAACCGTTCCGACGTATCGTCGTTGAAGCGGAAATCGTCCTCCAGGCCGGCGAAAGGCTTGTAGGCGAAGCATGGTTCGTGCGGCCGCGCCTGATGTCTGGCGTCGATCGCAAGCTGGATCACGGCGGACCGGTCGAAGATGCGCTGCGCGTCGCAGCGCTGGCCCGGGTTCTTTTGCGACAATCCGCCGGCCATCTTTACGCCGAGTACCGAGGCGCGGCGATGGAACCCGAAGGTCAGTGAGATGCGCCGGTCCGGCGAGGTGTTGGCAAAGGAGCCGTGCAGGATTTGGCGGTTGATGATCAGCACATCCCCCGCCGCGCATTCCAGCGGCACCGCGCCCGGCAGTTGCTCGCTGCCGCCGTTCTCGTGCACCAACGCCTTGATGTCGATCTTGCCCCGCTTGTGCGAGCCCGGCAGGACCCACAGGCAGTTGCCCAGGGTCGCGTCATAGAGTTGCGCCTGGAAATTGAAGCCGTGGATTTCCGGATCCCAGTCAGGCGATTCCCAATGGGTCACCCCGTCCTGGTGCCAGGCGACGGCGCCGCCAAGCCCCGGTTCCTTGACGAAGATCGAATCGTTGAAGGGCACGAAGTCCTCGCCATTGATGGACGCGGCGATGGCCAGCAGGCCCGGATGGCCGTAGAGGCGCAGGCCGGCGGGCAGGGCCTGGCACATGGCGATCATGGTGAAGACGATTTCGGCCGGCGCGTCCGCGCCCGCCGCGGGTTGCGCCATCCGTACCTGATGCCGGCCGCCGAATATCTCCGTGCCGCCCCAGGGATCGGACAGAGGTTTCGCGAAGACATAGGGCGAGCGGGCATAGTCGATACCGAGCGCCGGACGGCCCTGCGCATCTGTCTCCGCGCCTTCGCGGATGGGCGCGCGCGCCAGCATCTCCGCCACGTCGTGCCGCAGCTCGGCGACCTCCCGGTCATCCAGAATCCCGGTGAAGACGTAGTAGCCGTGCTCGCGGTAGGCACCGAGAATCGCCGGGTGCAGTCCACCCGCATCGGTCAGGCGCAACGGACCCCGGTTGCCGATATCCCGCGCCCGTTGCTGGCCGGCTGTGCGATAGGCTACGAGGCCTTCGGCGTGGGCTTCTTGCGACAGGGCACTCGGTTCGGTCATGGGGCACTCCTCGCCGGGAACTATACCAAGCGATGGTGCGAATTCGATAGCGGTTGGCGTTGTGCGCCCGTCTGTGCCAATCTTTGCGCAACCCCTACGATTGGTTTGAGGAGACACGCTCATGTCCGCGAACATTGCCGATTTCGGATTCTTGAAAGGCGTCAAGGTCGTCGACTTCACCCAGTTCGAGGCCGGCCCGACCTGCACGGAGGCCCTCGCCTGGCTCGGCGCGGAAGTCGTCAAGATCGAGAACCCGAACCGCGGCGACCCCGGACGTAGGCTCCGCCCCGGAAAGCCGGACAACGACCCCTACTATTTTCACATCCTCAACGCCAACAAGAAGTCGGCGACCGTCAATCTGAAGGCACCGGCGGGGCTCGATCTGGTCAAGGACCTGATCCGCAAAGCCGACGTCATGATCGAGAATTTCGCGCCGGGTGCGATCGACCGCCTGGGCCTCGGCTATGACGAGATGAAGAAGATCAATCCGGGCCTCATCTACGCCCAGGTCAAGGGCTTCGGCGAGGGCAGCCCGTTCGAGAAGAACCTGTCCTTCGACATGATTGCGCAGGCCTGCGGCGGCACGTTCAGCGTCACCGGCGATGCGGACGGCCCGCCGACGCGGCCGGGCATCTCCATCGGCGACACTGGGACTGGCATGGTCATGGCGATCACCATCCTGGGGGCGCTGTTCAAGCGCCGCGAGACGGGCGAAGGCCACCGGCTGCAGGTCGCGATGCAGGATGCGATCATGCACTACATGCGCATTCCGTTCTCGACCCAGGGCCTGACCGGCAGGGCGGCGGAACGCGGCGGCAGCAAGATTCCCGGCGTCATCAACGCACCCATGGGCCTTTTCCCTTGCGCCCCCGGCGGCCCGAACGATTACGTCTACATCATGACCAGCCGCGCCAATCCGGAGCATTGGGACCGGTTGCTGAAATTGGTCGGACGTGAGGATTTGATTGGCGATGAGCGCCTCGGGACGCCGGACGATCGTGTGGCGAACGAGGCGGAAGTGGACGAGATCATCGCCACCTGGACTCGCACCCAGACCAAGTTGGACGCGATGCGGCTCGTCGGCGAGGCGGGCATTCCTGCCGGCGCCGTGATGGACACGATGGAACTGCAGAACGACGAGACCTTCGTGGACCGGGGCATCATGCAGACCATGACCCACCCGGTGCACCGCGACTTCAAGATGCCGACCTGGCCGGTCCGCGTCGACGGCGCCGCGGCACGCCTCGAATCGTCACCGATGCTGGGGCAGCACACCGAAGAGGTGGTGAGCGAGTGGCTGGGCCTCAATGACGCGGCGGTGGCGGAACTGAAGTCGGAAGGGGTCTTCGGCGAACCGCCAGCGGCGGCGGCGGAGTAAGGGGCGGTTACGATCTCGTTGATCCTGGTGTCGATGGTGGCGTCAGACACTGTAGTTCGATTCGAGTCCGATGCTTAGATGAACCGGACTGAGGTTTTGCTTGGGACCGGTTCCTTCACGTAGGACGGCTCCGTCGCGTGCGTCATTCATCTCGTGCAAATCGACTCCGCCGAGGGCAGTGCCGATCACGAGGACCCTCCGGATATCCGCGACGACAGGACAGGCGTTTTTTTCGAGCTGGTGTTCTTCGGCCCAGGCGACCCACAACATGAAGCCTCCCGGGCGGGTGGGTTCGACGGCATTGTGGCAGCAAAACGATACGCACGAGATAAGTGCGTCGGATTAGTTTGGCAGAAATGAACCGGTCCGAGAGCCGCATCTGACCCTCGATACCTTTTCGGCTGGTTTCAAGCGGCCCTCAGCCCCCACTCGATTCCGTTTTCCAGTAGCCGGTTGAACGCGTCCGACTGCCAGACATTGTGGAATTCGGCCGGCATCTTGCCGTCCGGATCGATGCTGGGATCGACGGGTGAGGGGCTGCCGTCGCGGCCGATATGGCAGTGGCCGAGGCCGACATAGACGATTTCGCCCTCGCCGACCGTGCGGGCGTAGCCGAGCACGCGGGTTTCGCCGTCCTCCTGCACCGAGGTGTCCTCGTCATAGACGAAGCCGAAGCCCAACGGCGAGGGATCCTTCTCCAGCTTGGTGGTGAAGAGCGGCCTGGTCGCGTCCGGATCCTGCAGCTCGATCATGTAGAGTTCGTCCTGCACCGTGAAGCTGTCGGGCAGGCCGCGGGTGATTGGATGGGCGTCCGCGACCGCGACCTGAAATTGCGAGATCGGCGGGTGGTTGAGGAAGAAGCAGCCGAGCGTGTCGTGATGCTCCATCTTGACCATCTGCTTGACGGCGACGCCTTCGCGCTCGCTCTTGACCGCCTTGCCGCCGGAAGTGCCGTGCAGCGCGAACCATTTGCCGCCCGCCGCGAGCCAGTCCTGCAACTCCGTGGTGCCGGCGCCCCTCGGGCACGGGCCGGACACATAGGTGATCAGGAAATCGCGCTTGGGCAGCCTGCGCTCGATATCCTGATAGTCGTTGGCCACGGTCACGTCGCGCCCGTTGACGGCGCCGAGCTTCTCCAGCAGCCGCAGCCGGGCATAGTTCATATCGTGGCCCGCCGGGGCACCGGGTGGGAAACCGCCGGTGATGAGGTGGACCCTTTGGCTCGTCGTCATGGCTGTTACTCCGAATTACGGGATTTGCGAAAGCGCACCGATAGACTACCTATTTGCCCTGTGAGCGCCAGGGCGGCGCGACGGGCTGAGGAGAATTCAATGCGCGCGGTAGGGATTATGTGCGGTGTCACGCTGTTGGCGGCAGTCCATGCCGGCATAGCAGCGGCGGATGAGGCGACCGATCCTATCGGCAAAGGGGCGGAAACCCTGCCGATCTTTGACGCCCATATCCATTACAAGGCGCTCGCCTGGGGGCCGTACCCGCCGGCGACGGTGCTGGATTTGATGGACAAGAACGGGGTCGCGATGGGGCTCGTTTCCTCGACGCCCGACCAGGGGACCATCACCCTGTGGAAGTTCGCGCCGAAACGTATCGTGCCGGAGCTGCGGCCCTATCACGGCGTCTACGGTTCGTCGAACTGGACCAAATCGCCGGAGATGGCGGACTATCTGGAGAACCGGCTCGACGCCTATCCGCATGAAGGCATCGGCGAGTTTCACGTCCGCAGTTTCGACCCGGAGGATGAACCGTTGCTGCGCCAGGTGGCGGCGATGGCGAAAAAGCGGAACATCTACATCCATATCCATTCCGGTAAGGACCCGGTGGATCTGCTGTATTCTTTCGAACCTGGCCTAAAGATCATCTGGGCCCATGCCGGCATGTCGGAGCCGCCGGATGTGATCGAGGCGATGATGGCGCGCTACGACACTCTGTATGCGGATACTTCCTATCGTGAGTGGGATATTCTGGGAAACGGCACCGGAATCGATCCGGACTGGCGGCGCGTGCTGGAGCGGTTTTCTGACCGGTTCATGGTCGGCACCGACACCTGGGTCAACTCGCAATGGGAAAGCTACGCGGAACTTATCGCTGCGAACCGGCAGTGGCTGAGCCACTTCCCGCGCCCGCTGGCGGAGAAGTTCGCTTACAAGAATGCGGAGCGCCTGTTCGGCCGCGAAGTCAGCAAGGCGTTGATCGGAACGCGGTAGCGACCGGGACACTCAAGGCCGCTGCCCAGACGTTTCTATATCTCCACCACCAGCCCGTCATGGGCGCATTCCTCTGGCACGGTGTCGACCATCGTCAGCATTTCGCGGCTGAAATGGGTCAGGATCGTGCGTTTCGTCTGAAACTCGTCCCAATGTGCCTTCACGTCTGGGTAATTCATGTGGAAGCGCACCGGCTTCTCGTAGAAATAGCTCTCGCAGATGAAGAGGTCCGCGTCCCGGGAGATTTTCGGGATGTGCTTGGTCCAGGCGCTGTCGCCCGTATAGGAAACGGTCTTTCCGCCGGCCTCGCAGCGCACGGAGGTCGGGTTGGTTTCCGCTGTGTGATAGGCCGGATATGGGGTGACGACCAGATGATCTCCCACCGGGTTAGGCTTCATGATCTCCATATCGACCCAGGTGAGGTCGAATTCGGGCACCATGATGTGGCTGCCCGGCAGCATCGATTCCATCATCTCCTTCAAACGAACCTCTGTGTCGCGCGGACCCGCGATGATCAAGGGCTTGGTGCGCTTGGCGCCGAGCATGGCGTCCAACAGCATGGACGGAATGCCGGAACAATGGTCTGCATGGATATGCGTGAATACGATGGCGTCGAGCGATGCGTGGTCGATAACGGCCTGATTGAGTGCCACCAGTGACGTCGCGCCGAACTCGATCGCGTAGCGAAAGCCCGACACGTCAACGACGAAGCATGAATTGAAGCGGCCGCCGCTGCCGAAGGCATCGCCGCAGCCGGCGAATGTGACACGGTCTGACATGACTGTTTCCTCGAAAATTTGGACGGTCCCGCCGCGTAATGGGCTCCCGCGAACCGGTCGATACCGCGATCTCTTAAGGGGTTCGGCGCCCACTTTCCAGCTATCGTTTAGTGAGTGGCGGGCAGTCGCGAATTCGTGGGCGTCCCGTTGATCCGGTTGCGGGCGGCTTTCGTAAAGAGATGGAACGGACACTGTGAGGTGGGGGCGTTATGCGTGGACGCATATGCGATATCGAAAATGACGGTGAAATCCTGCATGTCGAAATCGAGCGGCCTGACGGGCAGACCGTCGTCGGCTTGTATGAGCTGATCGGCTGGACGACACCGCCGCGGGACGTCAAACAAAGGGTCGAACAGGACATTTGGGTGCCGACCAAGACTTCGGCGAGGAAAGATTGAGCGCGGTCTATCGGAAAATGGTGTAGGCCAAGATGACCTCGACCGAAGGGCCGCTATTCCGAAACGGCAGGAAGACACGTTCCATCTGATAGAACGCCTTTTCGTACGTCATGAGCGGCGCGCCCAACCGATAGCTGGGCACGCCCCGCTCGGCGACGACGGCAAAGTCTGCCGGCGTGCTCGTCGAATTGAAATGCGGAAAGGCTTCGTCCAGCCAACAGCCCGTCAGGTCTTTTCCGTGATAGGCCTTCATTCTTTCGCCGAGCAGGCGGAAGCGGAAACGCAAGGGCGACCTGACGACATCGATCAGTGAAATCCCGGCGAGCAGCGCAAAGAATGCGGTGGGATCGATCTGCGTCCGGTCGGGCAGCTCGTCGCCACGATGGAGCCCTTGCCAATAGCGAACGATATCCTGGATGTCGCTATGGCTGGTGCTCGGAACCTGTTCAGGCAGGGGCGGTGAATCCCGCATCTGCGCTCCCATTCAAATTTGTCCGGACAATAGCGGTATTATTGTACGGTTTGCGGTCGAAGGCGCAAATTACGGTTGTAGGCTGAGTTGCGTCATTGCTGGGGGAACCGGTCATGCAGGTTGGCGCAGCGCTGATCGGATCCGGGTTCAGCCCGCGAAACATCGCACTTTTCATAAAATCTTAGCGTTTCTTAACAAGGGATTAACCGGCAGGCAGTAAATAGGACGGACGGGCTGAATTCCGGGTGGCGGCCCGCCTGTCAACGTTCGAGGGAATACCGATGAAATGCCTACTCTGCCTGCTCACCATCATCGCTACCACCTGGGCCGGCGCGCCGGCAAACGCCACCGTCGGCAGCTCGACCGCCTTTGTCGAGTCGCTGGGCGAAGCCGTCGTGGCGATCCTGGAAGATCCTTCCCTGTCGCCGGCGGAACGGATCGACCGCTACAGCACCGAATTCGAGAAGGCCTTCGACTGGGATCGGATCAGCGCCTTTGCGATCGGACGCTATCAGCGCGGCGTCACACGGAACCAGTTCAACGCCTATCGCGACCTGTTCGCGCAGCACATGATGAAGATCTACGCCGAGAAGTTCGCCAGTTATTCCGGCGAGCGTTTCCTCGTCAAAGGCGAACGGAAATTCGGCCGCGGCGGCAGCGAAGTGACCGCCATATTGCAGGGCGGCGCGGAGAGCGAGCCGGTGAAACTCGCCTTCAAACTCGTCCAAACCGGCGATACGCAGCGCATTTATGACGTCGTCATCAACGGGGTCAGCCTGCTTGTCGCGAAACGCGCGGAGATGAAGGGCATCATCGCCGCGCGGGGAATCGACGGGCTTATCGCGCAACTCAAACAGGCGAATGCGAGCTGACGCTGGAGCGTTAGCCCCCATCGTTTGGCACCGGCACGCGCGAAGGCGCGACGCCGGTGCGGACGGTTGTCGCGTCAGTTCGGCAAGATAACCGTGTCGATGACGTGAATAACGCTGTTCGTCGCTTCGACGTCGGACGCCACGAGGGTGGCGGCCCCGACCGTGACCGTATCGGTCATGGCGTCGACGGAGAGCGTCTGACCCTGCAGGGTTTTAACATCCGTAATCTTCGATTGGATGTCCGCCTGCATCACCTTACCTGAGACGACATGGTAGGTGAGAATCGCCGCTAGCTTTGACTTGTTTTCGGGCTTCAGCAGATCTTCGATCGTGCCTGCCGGAAGCTTGGCGAACGCCGCGTCCGTCGGGGCGAAGACCGTAAACGGACCATCTCCCTTCAGCGCATTCACCAATCCCGCGGCCTTAACGGCGCTGACCAGGGTTGAAAAGGAACCAGCGGACACGGCCGTATCGACAATGTCCTTTTTCGTGCCGGCTTGTGCGGCCGTCGTGCCGAGCGCGACGGTGACGAGAGCGAAGATCGCGGATCGGAAAAATCGGAACATATCTGCCTCCTGCATATTCGTTTGAATGACCTTCCCTACGCGACCGGCTGTGCGTTGGATCACCGCCGTCCGGCGATCATTTTTTCTGGCGGGCTGATCCAAACGCACGATGCTGCCGTAACGGTCATAAACAGAAATGGAGATTCCGATGCGAACGTTTTATCGCCTTGTCATGGATGAACGGATCAACCCGCTGCGTGCTCTTCCAACGGCGCAACGCTTTCAGGCTATGCTTTTTCTCAGCGTAATGTGGACGACGATCTTTTGCGCCATTGCCGGTGTCTGGTTTTGGTATGGCGCGCTGGTGATCGTCCATCTGCTCTTGGCGCTGGGCGTGCTCTTGACCGGGTTGACGTTTCATCGGGCGAACCAAATCGCGACCTATCGCGATCAACCCCTGCGGGACGGCACGGCGCGCTACGACGATGTCTGGGGCGCCTGAACCGTCCGACCTTCTTTACCCCTCCAGCCCCAACAGTTTCGCCGCGGTCCCGCCGAGTATCGCGATGCGGTCGTCGTCGCTAAGGTCCGGCGTGTCCATCACGAGTTGCACTTCCGTGGTGGTCCAGGGGATGGG
>JAPPPC010000247.1 GCA_028817685.1 Rhodospirillaceae bacterium | reverse complement strand
GCACCAAATCGTTCTGCCTGATACGGGCAGCTCTGATCCGGGCGCCCAAAAAGCGCTGACCGAAGATATCCGCTCGGCAATAACCGGTTGCGCGGATCTTCCTGGCTTGATCAAGCAAATCGGCACGAAGGGCAGCGGGCCTCTCGGAAAACTGAAACTGAGCGATCTCTCACCGACTTTTCGAGATGCCGTTGTCGCTTTGAAAGCCGGTGAGTCGAGTGCGCCCATCGTTTCGCCTGCAGGACGCATGATGCTCCTGACGGTCTGCGATCGCGTCGAACCTAAGAAAAAACCGATCCGGCGCAGTGCTGTTCGCAAGATATTGCAGCAGAGACGAGCCGAACTCGTTGCGCGACGTTATCTCAGAGACCTGCGTCGTACCGCATTCGTCGATCTCCGAGGTTAAGTCAGAATGAGAGATTTGCGTCCCCTCGCCCTAACGATGGGCGAACCCGCCGGAATAGGTGGCGAGATCGCGTTGAAGGCCTGGCTCGAGCGAGAAACCCATCACATACCACCCTTCTATCTCATAGACGACCCGGACCATCTCAATGCATTAAAAGGCCGTTTGGGCTGGCCGGTTTCACTAAAACCAATCGAAACGCCAGAAGAAGCGCCGGAAATTTTCAAGAGCGCCTTGCCCGTGCTGGTTCACCCGTTGCCTCGGCAGCCGGTGCCGGGGTCTCCGCAACAAGAGAATGCAGGATCGGTTATCGCGGCGATCGACCTGGCGGTCGATCACGTGCGATCTGGCGCGGCAGAGGCCATCGTTACCAATCCGATCCACAAGAAGGTTCTGGTAGATGCCGGCTTCCGCCACGTCGGGCACACGGATTACCTGGCGGAACTTGCCGGAGACGACACGCGCGCGATCATGATGCTGGCCTGCCCGGATTTACGTGTTGTGCCGGTTTGCGTTCATATGTCGCTTCGTGAGTCGATCGCAGCCCTGACCGCCGAAAAGATCATTGAAACAACCCAAGCGACCGCCCGCGCCCTCAAAAGCGACTTTGGCATTGAGCAGCCCCATATCGCATTGACCGGTCTTAATCCACATGCCGGCGAAGAAGGGGCGATGGGACATGAGGAAATCGAAATCATTCGACCGTCGATCGAGCGTATGAAGCGGGAAGGCCTGTCCGTTCGAGGGCCGGAACCTGCCGACACCTTGTTCCACGAGCGCGCACGCACCGGATATGACGCGGCGGTCTGCATGTATCATGACCAAGCCTTGATCCCGATCAAGACGTTGGATTTTCACGGAACGGTGAATATCACGCTGGGGCTGCCCTTCGTTAGGACCTCGCCGGACCACGGTACCGCGTTTGAAATCGCGGGGACGGGTGTTGCCAATGCCGATAGCCTGGTCGAAGCACTGAAACCGGCAAGTGCAATGGCGAGCCGCCGACGCGGTGACCGCCTCCATTGAGCAACGCAATTGACGCGCTGCCGCCATTGCGCGACGTCATCGCGGCGCACGAATTGGGCGCACGTAAGGCGCTGGGCCAACATTTCCTGCTTGACCTGAATCTGACATCAAGGATTGCGCGGGCCGCCGCACCGTTGAAATCCTTCACAATCATCGAAATTGGCCCCGGCCCCGGCGGATTAACACGGGCGTTGCTCAGCGAGGGTGCAGAAAGAGTTATCGCGATTGAGCGCGATCCGCGCTGCATCGCTGCCCTGGCCGAACTACAAGACGTCTCCGATGGCCGGTTGGAAATCTGGGAAGCGGACGCGCGTGAGGTCGACATCAGTGCCCTGGGCGATCAACCGCGCAAAATCATTGCCAACCTTCCCTACAATGTCGGCACTCCGCTACTTATTCGATGGCTCACTCAGGCTTCTTCTCTGGCGAGCATGACCTTAATGTTTCAGCGCGAAGTCGCCGACAGGATAGCGGCACAACCGGGGGACGCCGCCTATGGACGCCTCTCCGTCTTGGCAAATTGGCGCTGCCAGACTCGCAAGCTGTTCAACGTCCCGGCCCGTGCCTTTACACCGCCCCCGAATGTCGAGTCGGCGGTGGTTTCCCTCACACCGCATACATCCATACCATACCCGGCGGATCAGCAAGCGCTTGAGCGGGTGACAGCCGCGGCATTCGGGCAGCGCCGAAAAATGCTGCGCGGATCGCTGAAATCGTTACCGGCCGACCCGGCAGCCCTCCTGGCAGCAGCGGAAATCGACCCAACCCGCCGCGCGGAAACGCTCGGTATCTCTGAGTTCGCCTCATTGGCGCGGGCCTTGGTATCCCTTACTGGCCCTGACGCAGCCCCTTAACGAACTCACCCAGTCCGATCAGCCGGTCCCGCTTCAGCCGCTCCGCCCGTAAGATGGCGAGAGCCTGCACAACACTGATCTCCACATCGCGGTTGATAATGATGTAGTCGTATTCCGCATAGTGGGTCATCTCGTCGGCGGCCTTCGCCATTCGTTTGGCGACGACCGCTGCGCTGTCCTGGGCGCGCGATTCAAGCCGATGTTCCAACTCGACCATCGTGGGCGGCAAAATAAAAACGCGAACCAGATCCTCCCGCGCCTTCTCAGCCAACTGCTGCGTCCCCTGCCAGTCGATATCGAACAGGACATCGCGGCCGGCTTCGAGTTCCGAATGGACCGGTGCCGCAGGGGTTCCATAATAATTGTCGAACACTTTCGCGTATTCGAGAAGCTCTTGCCGGTTCACCATCAGATCGAATTCCGTCCGATCGATGAAATGATAATCCTTACCGTGTGTCTCGCTCGGCCGCCGCGGACGTGTCGTTGCGGACACGGACATGGTGATGTCGGGGTCTTGATCCAAGATCGCCCGCGCTATGGTCGACTTTCCGGCCCCGGACGGCGACGATAGCACAAACATGAGCCCGCGCCGCTGGACCGCATAGGGATCCGAACTCACTGTCTCCTACTCCACATTTTGAACCTGCTCGCGAAGTTGATCGATCGATGCCTTGAGCGCCATCCCGATGCGGGTCAAATCGACATCGTTCGCCTTCGCGCAAAGTGTGTTGGTCTCTCGATTGAATTCTTGGCACAGAAAATCAAGTCGGCGCCCGACCGGCTCTTCCTCGGACAAAAGGTCACGCGCTTGTTCGATATGCGCGCCAAGTCGGTCGATTTCTTCCCGGACGTCGTTTTTCACAGCGATCAGTGCCAATTCTTGCACCAACCTGTCTTCCGACACCGGCGAGGACTCATCCAAAAGTTCGGCGAGTTGTGCTTTCATTCGCTGACGGACAGCTTCAGGCCGTGCCGCAGCCGTTGATTCAGCCTCACCCACAAAACCTTCAATCTCGGACAGCCGGGTATCCAATAGGTCCAACAACCGGGAGCCTTCATCACGTCGAGCCGACTCCAAAGCGCCAAGCACCGACTGGAAATTCTCGATACAGGTTTTTTGGCGGGCTGCTTCACCTGCCTCGTCAGTCACACGCTCCGAGGCTGTCAGAACGCCGCGAAGGGCAAGCAGTGCCTCGATATTCGGCTTCGCGTCGCTGTACTCTGCGGTAACGGCGATAAGTTGCTCAAGCAGCCCTCGGTCGACCTGCAGGGCCTCCTCACCTTCTCCACGCGTCAAATTAAGCGCTACGTTAAAAGCGCCGCGCCGGAACCGTTTGGCAATGCCTTCACGCACGGCGGTCTCGACCGCATCATGGCCGGAAGGTAGACGGACCCGTACATCGAGACCGCGCGCGTTGACGCTCTTCACCTCCCAAACCCACGAGTCGCCGCCATGCTCGCCCTGTACACGGGCAAAACCGGTCATCGAAGCTATCACCTTGGCGCTCTCCGGAAGGCGTTTTTGACCGGCGCACTATATCGAAAGCGGCTCGAAACCGCTACGCGCAGAAACGCCCGTTTTTGCTTTCCCAAGGGCTCTAAATGTGTATAGTGCGCGCCTTCCATAACCCTAACTCCTTGCCGGCTGCACTGTGCATCCGGCTCATGGTCCGGGTCGATCGCCGAAAAGCGACGCCGTACCGCATTAGCCACAGGGAGTACCGAATGCCGTACTACGAAAACGTGTTTATCGCACGTCAGGACATCTCTTCGACCCAGGTCGAAGCGATTGCCGATGCAATGGCAGAGATCATCACCACTGACGGTGGGACGGTCGCACGCCGCGAATATTGGGGCCTGAAGAGCCTCGCCTACCGTATGAAGAAGAACAAGAAAGGACATTTCGTCCTTTTCAACCTCGACGCCTCCATCGATGCGGTCCGTGAAATGGAACGCCAGATGGGACTGCACGAGGATGTTTTGCGTTTCATGACCTTGCGAACCGATGATTTGCCGGAAGATCCTTCCGTCATGCTGGCAAGCCGCAGCGAACGCGGCGGCCGCTATGGACGGGACCGGGATCGGGACCGCGGCCGCAACGAAAAGCGCTCCGAAGAGACCGCTACTCCGAAAGCCGAAGCCCCCGCAGCTAGTGAATCCGCAGGAGAAGCATCATGAACGCCGGTAGACCAGAAGGCGGCGGTCGGCGCCCGTTTTTTCGACGCCGTAAGTCGTGCCCGTTCAGTGGACCCAACGCACCGACGATCGACTACAAGGACGTAAGGCTGTTGCAGCGCTTCATTTCCGAGCGCGGCAAAATCGTCCCGAGCCGGATTACCGCTGTTTCGGCCAAGAAACAGCGTGAACTGGCCCGCGCAATCAAGCGGGCGCGTTATCTCGGTCTTCTGCCCTACGTTATCCAGTAGACCGCGCGGAGCTCGTGATTTGTCCCGCTATTGGCTGCTGGCGATTGGCGGCGGCGCCGCCAGCGTCCTGATCTATAGCCTGGCCGGCACTGTGCCGGGCGGTCTGATATTCGCCTATTTTACGGCGTTGCCCCTGTATCTGGTGGGCCTCGGTCTGGGCCTGTCTGCGGGTGCAACTGCTGGCGTGGCGGCAACCGTCGGGATTTGGATTCCGGGCGGTGGAGTCACGGCGATGGTGTTTCTCGTCGTGACTGCTTTGCCAGTCGTGGTGTTCGTGCGCCAAGCCCTGCTATCGCGCAACGATGCGCAAGGGAATCAGGTTTGGTATCCGGCCGGAAATATGGCGTTCACGCTTTGCGTGATCGGGGGGCTGATCTATTCGGCAATCGCGCTATGGCTCAGCTTTCTGCCAGATGGCTTCGAGGGCACCGTTAGGTCTTTCACGGAAGGCATGGCGGACACCTTACTGACGCAGTCAGCGGCCGAGTTCCGGGACGTATTCGTTGGCAAGATAGCGCCGATCTTGCCAGGCTTCGCGGTCGCCTCTTGGTTGATCATGAATGTGATCAACGCTGCGCTCGCACAGGGTTTGTTGACCCGGTTTCAGCACAATTACCGGCCTACACCGGAAATCGCGTCTATGGAGCTGCCCTATTGGCTGCCTTTGGCTGCCGTCTCAGCGGCGGCAACGGCGATGGGGTTGCTGTTGCCGGGATCGCTTGGATATTACGGGACGAATCTTGCGATTATCCTGTTCATCCCCTTCTTTTTCATTGGGCTCGCTGTCGTCCACACGTTGTGTCGGAAGAAATCCATTGGGCCCTTCCTGCTCATCATGTTTTACGGAATGCTGATCATTTTCGACCGGTTGATCATTTTTGTTGCCGCGTTGGGATTGATTGAGCAATGGGTCGGGCTGCGACGCCGCTTCACCTGACCCACCTGCTGTCGGAGGTAGAAAATGCAAGTTATCTTGTTGGAACGTATCGAAAAGCTGGGCCAGATGGGCGACGTCGTAACCGTCCGCCCCGGCTTCGCGCGGAATTTCCTGTTGCCGCAGAAGAAGGCGCTGCGCGCCACTCAGGACAATCTCGACTATTTCGAACGCGAGAAAGCGCAGCTCGAAGCCGTCAACCTGGAACGCCGAACCGAAGCGGAACAAGTCGGCGAGAAGCTCGAAGGACTTACAGTCGCGATTATCCGCAATGCCGGCGACAGCGGTCAGCTGTACGGTTCGGTCAACAGCCGCGATATCGCCGACGCGGTATCCGAAGCCGGTTTCACGGTCGCACGCAATCAGGTGCTCATGGAACGGCCGCTCAAGATGCTGGGGCTGCACGACTACCGCATCCGCCTGCATCCGGAGGTCGCCGTCACCGTGACCGTCAATGTCGCGCAATCGGAAGAGGAAGCCGAGATGCAAGAGCAGCTCGGCCACGCCATCATCCCGTCTGAGAGCGGCGATGACGACGAGGACGATGGTGCGGAAGGCTTCGGCGCGGCGGATTTCCTCGACGAAGCGCCTGCCGCCGCGGAAGGGGAAGGCGACGATACGGAAGAGGCTGTCGAAGAGACTCCTGCGGAAGAACCGACCGCATAGGGCGATTCGGCAAATCAGTATTCAAAAAGGCCGCGTGCGATTTGGGCGCGCGGCCTTTTTCTATGGAATCCCCGTCGCTTCCAGCAACTTGTTCAATTTATCCACAGCCTGAACGGCTTCTTGCTAAGTTGCCCACGGCTTTACCGTCATTAAGGAAAGAATTTCCGGGAGTGGTGAAGTTACGCCTCCGCCGCTCCTGAACTTTCTGTATTCATGCTGCCCATGGAAAACGCAGATGCCACAATCACCAGTCTTCACGGCGATACGCCGGTCGGACCGGTATACCTCACTCCTCCGCACAATACGGAAG
>JAPPPC010000816.1 GCA_028817685.1 Rhodospirillaceae bacterium | reverse complement strand
GCCGGCGGATAATAAAAGCCGTACGCTTCCTCGCCCCCCTGCGTGGGAAACGTGACGGGCTGGGCCGCGGAAATCTGACCCGGGTCGATCGTTGCATTTGTCGAGCGCCGGATCGGTTCGACGCCACCGTTTTCCATATCGAGCGCCACGAGCACTGGCGGTTCAGACGTATGACCCGCAACGAAGTAAGCCATCGAACCCGCTATTTTCAGCCCGCCGAAGTCGCAGTAAGGCGTTTCGATCGGTGCCAAGGCGCCAGAAGATCCATCGACCCGTCCAAGCCGCCACCTTCCGTCTTCGCAGTAAGACGCAACGATCCCGCCAGAACCGTCGAAGCCATAGGTCGTCATGCCGAAGACCCATTGCGGCAAACCGAACTCCGCCGCCATCGAACACAACGGAACGGCAGCCGAACCGTCCCAGCGGTACAGGTTCCACCAGCCGGTCGGATCGGACACGAAATGCAGCACGCCATCCGGCGACCAGGCTGGCTGGAAAACCGCTTCGCCATCGCCGCCCGCGATCTGCCGCGGCGCCTCAAGCGCACCATCCGGCGCAATCGCGGCGAGCCATAACCGCGCATTGTCCCACGGCATGTCCGGGTGATCCCAGGTCAGAAAGGCGAGCTGCGACCCGTCCGGCGACAGGCGCGGCACGGCATAGAAATCCGCGCCCTCGGCCAGGACCGAGACAGAGCCGTCGAATCCGATAGCCACCAGGGCATTCGCCGGCTCTTCGAGGCTTTCGTCGTGATCCTCGCGCACCGCGATCACGCGCTGCCGAGCGGCATCGACCCGCATATCGGCATAGCGCCACGGGCCTTCCGGCGTCACCGGCCGCGGGTCGTCGCCGGAATCCTGCCGGTACAGGCGCTGGTCGGTCGCGTTGCAGAAGAACACCACACCGTCCGACACGGTGTAGCTGCCGCCGCCATATTCGTGTACCCGGCTGCGCACGTTGAATTCGGGCGGCGTGATGTCGGACTTCGCGCCGCTTTGCTCCATGCGGCAGATGACGGTCCGGCCTTTTTCGGCGGGACGCAGTTCCGTCCAGTACAGGTCGCCGCCATCGCAGCAGATACCGCCCAAACCCACCGTCTCCCCCACGATCATGTCGGCGGTTATCGTAGATTTCCACTCGCCATAGGGCGTCACGGTCGGCTGCGGCATGCTGTTTCCCTCTTCAAATCCGTGGCGATGATTAGCATGGCCGAACACGCCACGAAACCTTGACCGGATGCGCGCCAGCGCCGATGTTCATCTCTGGAGGGATGACATGCCACCGAAGAGAAACCCGCGAAAGCTCAACAAGCTGCAGCTGAAGACGCTGACCCTGCTGCAAGAACTCGCCCGTCTGCCGGACATGGCGACACCGAACCAGGAAACCGGGGAGGTCACGATCACCGCCTTCCCGCCGCCGCACGGTAACCACTTTCACATGGGCCCCTATATCGTGCTGGGCCGCGATGCGACAGGTCTGCGCAACGAAGCGGTGTGGCGCGCCCTCAACCGCAAGGCGCTGGCCTACGGCACCTTCCCCATCGCTATCACTCTGACCCCCGCGGGCCTGGAATACGAAACCGGCCTGAAGGACGAGATCCTGCACGGCGCGGATCACTAAACCCCGTACCGCACCACCTTCTGGTCGATCACCCCGAAGATCGAATTGCCCGCCCCGTCCAGCATCTCGATCTGCACGCGGTCACCGAAGGCCATGAAGGGCGTTTTCGGAGCACCGCTCTCGATCGTCTCGATGGTGCGGCGCTCGGCCAGGCAGCAGGACCCGGCATCCGGGTCGCGGTTCGACACAGTGCCGGAGCCGACGATCGTGCCTGCCGCCAGCGGCCTTGTCTTGGCGGCATGGGCGATCAGAAACGGAAAGTCGAAATACATGTCCTGCCCGGCATCGGGCTGGCCGAACCGCTCATCATTGTGGGTCACAACCACCTGACCGTGCAGCTTCGCACCGTCCCAGACATCGCCCAGCGCCTCCGGAGTCACCGCCACGGGTGAGAAGGACGATGGCGGCTTGCCGTGCACGAAGCCGAAATTCTTCTTCAGCTCGTCCGGGATCAGATTGCGCAGGCTGACATCGTTGACCAGCATCACCAGCTTGATGTGGCCCGCCGCCGCTTCCGGCGAAACGCCCATCGGCACGTCGTCGGTCACCACCGCGACCTCGGCCTCGAAATCGATACCCCAGGCCTCGTCCGCCGCCTGGATGTCGTCGGTCGGGCCGAGGAACCGGTCGGACAGGCCCTGATACATCATCGGATCGACCAGGAAGTTCGGCGGCAGGGTTTCGCCGCGCGCCTGGCGCAGCAGCTCCGCATGGTAGAGATAGACGCTGCCATCGAGGAACTGGAAGCTGCGCGGCAGCGGCGACTCGAAGACGCGCCCCTCGAGTGGGAACGACTCGCCTTCCGCCGCCAGGGCGCGCAACGCCGGTGCGGCCCGGTCCCAATCCTCCAGCGCCGCCAGAAGGCTTGGCGCCACGCCATCGGCGGCGATTGCCGTCTTCAAATCGTCGGCGACGATGACGAAGGCGCCGTCGCGGGTTCCGTCTCTGAGCGACCCCAGCTTCATGCCCCGCCCTTCCAGCTCTCGACATAGGCGGTGAACTCGACCCCGTCCGGCAGGTCGGCGGGGGTCAGCGGGTCGCGGGCATCAAGCATCACCGCGACCTCGTCCGTGGCCTCCGCCTTCGGTTTGAACGCGCCCTGCAGCGCCTTCGGGTGCGGCCCATGGGTGAATCCGCAGGGGTGGAAGGACATCATGCCGGGATGGGTGTTGTCGCGGCTGAAGAACTTGCCCTTGTGGAAAAAGATCACCTCGTCATAGTCGTCATTGTTGTGGAAGAACGGCACCTTGAGCGCGTCCGGATCGCTCTCGAACGGTCGCGGCACGAAGGTGCAGACAACGAAGCGTTTGGCGACGAAGGTCGAATGCGCCGAGGGCGGCACGTGGTACCGGTGGCTCATCAGCGGCCGGATGTCGCGCCAGTTGACGCTGACCGGCGCCAGATCGCCGTGCCAGCCAACCGCGTCGAGCGGGTTGTAGGGGTAGGTCGCGGTCGAAACCGAATCCTGCCGCTTGATCTTTACCTGCCACTCGCTTTCATCCTGCTGCGCCAGGAAAGCGTCGTCGATTTCCGGCGTGCGCAGCATGGCGGGATCAAAGATCGCGTGCGGGCCGACCAGCCCCTTCTCCGGCAGTTGGAAAGCATCGTTGACCGCCTCGATCATCAGGAACTCGGCATCCCCGTCGCAGGCCACCCGCCACATGGTCCCGCGCGGCAGCACGATATAGTCGCCATCGCGGAAGGTCAGCCGGCCGTAATCGCAGAACAGCTCGCCCGATCCCGCATGCACGAACAGCAATTCGTCGCCGTCGGCGCTGCGCACCAGATGGTCCATCGCGCCCGCCGTGCGCCAGTAGAAGATTTTCGTATGCGCGTTCGACAACACCATCGGCGCATCCCAGGGCGACTCCTGCGCCGCGTTGAGCCGCGTCAGATCGTACATGCGCGGCCGCAGCGGTCCCTCGAAATCGGTCCAGCCGGTCGGCGGGTGCTTGTGGTGCATCTGCGTGGCCGGACCGAAGAACCCCTCCCGGCCCATCTCGCGTTCATAGGTCCCTTCCGGCAGGGCGGCGTGCGCCTGCCGCGAGGCCGTGCCCTCGACCTTGGGAAACGAAATCCATTTCTTGCTCATGTCATCTTCCTTTCTGGCAGCGGTTACGCCTTGTCTTCCAAGACGCCGCGGCGCACCTGGTCGGCTTCAATCGAGTCGAACAGGGCCTGAAAATTGCCCTCGCCGAACCCCTCATTGCCCTTGCGTTGGATGATCTCGAAAAAGATCGGCCCGATCACCGTATCGGTGAAGATCTGCAGCAACAGCCCCTGATCGTCGGCCGGGGCGCCGTCGATCAGGATCTTGTTGCGGTGCAGCCGATCGACATCTTCGCCATGGCCCGGCAGGCGGGCGTCGACCCCCTCGAAATAGGTGTCCGGCGTATCCATGAAGGCGACGCCGCCGGCGCGCATCGCCTCGACCGTCGCGAAGATATCGCCGGTGCCCAGCGCCACATGCTGGATCCCTTCGCCGTTATACTGTTCGAGGAATTCCACGATCTGGCTCTTATTGTCCGTCGACTCGTTGATCGGGATGCGGATCTTGCCGCACGGGCTGGTCATCGCCTTGCTCTTAAGGCCCGTCAGCTTGCCCTCGATGTCGAAGAACCGGACCTCCTTGAAGTTGAACAGCCGCGCGTAATAGCCGGCCCACTCTTCCATGTTGCCCTGATAGACGTTGTGCGTCAGGTGGTCGATATAGGACAGCCCGTATTCCGTCGGATGCCGATCGGCGCCCTCGATCGGCCGGAAATCGATGTCGTAGATGTCGCTATCGCCATAGCGGTCGACCAGATAGACCAACGCCCCGCCGATCCCCTCGATCGCCGGAATGTTGAGCTCCATGGGGCCCGTCTGCGACGGCACGCCCCGCACGCCTTGTGCCAGCGCGTGCTCGTAGGCGGCGCCAGCATCCTTAACCCTCAGCGCCATGGCGCAGGCGCAGGGACCGTGCACATCGGCGAATCGCGCCGCATGACTGTCCGGTTCGTCATTGAGAATGAAGTTGATATCGCCCTGCCGGAACAGGGTTACGGCCTTGGAACGGTGCTTCGCCACCGCCCTGAAGCCCAACCGCTCGAACAGGGACGCCATCGCAGCCGGGTCGGGCGTGCTGTATTCGACGAACTCGAACCCATCGGTACCAAGCGGATTATCCCAAAGATCGCCCGGGCCCTTGGCACTCTTTATGTCTGTTTTTCCTGTCACTAGTTTCACTCCTGTTGCCTGAAAATCCGCGGATTTCCGCGGTCTGGAACAGAAGGGTCGCGGGGGAGCCGCGCGGCCTGCCGCGCAAGCTTCTGGCAAGATGTTCGCCAACGATCAGCCGGAATGCGTCAATCATCGCTCATTGACCGGTCGTCCGATTCCGTGTTGCGGGGCCGTGCAATCACCACAGGGAGTCGCATACCGCAACTACCTGCGAAATTCTACCAGGGAATGGCCGCGCTGGCATCCTTGCGTGACCCCTGCGAGGTGATATAACCGATTCCAATGTTCCGGCCCCTCGGGCGGCGGCGCGGTAAGGAGATCAACGGTGGCGGACGACGCCAAAATCCTGATCCTCAATGGACCGAACCTGAACATGCTCGGCGTCCGCGAGCCGGCGATCTATGGGTCCGACACGCTGGGCGACATCGAGGAGCGCTGCCACGCGCACGCCAAGGGCCTGAGCCTCGACGTCGATTTCCGGCAATCCAATATCGAGGGCGAGTTGGTCACCTGGATTCAGGACTGCCGGACCACGCATCAGGGCGTCATCATCAACGCCGCCGCCTTTACGCACACATCGGTTGCGCTCCTCGATGCGCTGTCGCTGCTCGACACGCCAATCATCGAGGTGCATCTCTCGAACATCTTCGCGCGCGAATCCTTCCGCCACCATTCCTATGTTTCGCCGGTAGCCGCGGGCGTCATCTGCGGCTTCGGCTGGCGCGGCTACACGCTCGCGCTGGAGGCGATCAAAGACATTTTGGACAAAGGCTGACTTAAGGGCTGACATGGCAAAACCGACCGTCGACAGCGACCAGATCCGCGAGCTCGCTAAGCTGCTGGAAGAGACCGGCCTGGCCGAAGTCGAAGTAACCGAGGGCGACCGCAGTATCCGCGTCGTCCGCAACGGAGTCGCGGCGACCGCAGTACCCATGGCACCCGCTCCCGCCCCCGCAGCGGCGGCTCCGGCACCCGCCGCCAACGACGAGTCCCATCCGGGTGCGGTGACATCGCCGATGGTCGGCACGATCTATCTCGCCCCCAGTCCCGACGCGGCGCCCTTCGTCAAAGCGGGCAGCCAGGTCGCGGAAGGCGACACGCTGTTCATCGTCGAGGCGATGAAGGTGATGAACCCGATCCCCGCGCCGCGCGCCGGTACCGTCAAGAGCGTTCTCGTCGATGACGGTCAGCCGGTCGAGTTCGGCGAACCGCTGCTGATCCTCGAGTAGCGGACATTGTTCGAGAAAGTCCTCATCGCGAACCGGGGCGAGATCGCGCTGCGCGTGCATCGCGCCTGCCGCGAGATGGGAATCGAGACGGTCGCGGTGCATTCCACCGCCGACTCCGACGCCATGCATGTGCGGCTGGCGGATGAAAGCGTCTGTATCGGCCCGCCGGCGTCGCGCGACAGCTATCTGAATATGCAGGCCATCCTGTCCGCCGCCCGGATCTCCGGCGCGGACGCGATCCATCCCGGTGTCGGGTTCCTGTCGGAGAATGCGGCCTTCGCGGAGATGGTCGAGGAACATGGCTACGTCTTCATCGGCCCGACGCCGGAACATATCCGCCTCATGGGCGACAAGATCGCGGCCAAGGAGGCGATTCAGGAGCTGGGCCTGTCCGTCGTCCCCGGATCCGACGGCCCGGTGACCGACGATGCCGAAGCCGCCCGCATCGCGCAGGACATCGGATACCCCGTCCTGGTCAAGGCCGCGGCGGGCGGTGGCGGCCGCGGCATGAAGGTCGCCGAAGCGCCGGACGAATTGCCGGACGTGCTGGCGC
>JAPPPC010000366.1 GCA_028817685.1 Rhodospirillaceae bacterium | reverse complement strand
ATGTTATTGGCCGCTTCGGTCGGCGTTCGCGCGTAGTAATACAATGCTTCCTGGTAGTCGCGGCGGCCCTTATTGGCGGGCGGCCGCGCCTTGCGGGCGAAGCCGTAGATCAGCCGGAACCCTTCTTCATCGATCCCCGACGAGATGCAGGCTGCCGCCAATGCCCGCCCCCCCGGGTCGAACAGAATCCGTTTGACGAAACCATCGTCCAGTTTTGTAAAGCGGCTGAACATAGATATGAAAAGGGCGACGTCGCCATTGCGCAGGATTCGCATCATCGATTCCTGGGTCAGTAACCCTTGCTCATCCAGGGACGCGGCTAGTTTTTGCGCTTTGTTCAGCCGCTCTTCGGCCGTGTCCGTATCTTTCCAGCTGCGCTTGCCAGCATCGGTGATCAGGCGCTCGACGGTCCGTTCGTCAAGATTCCAATCCTCGACGATGACTTCACGCAGGGATTGGGATACCCAGAGGAACATGCGTTCTGCGAGATTCCGCCCGAGTTCCTGACGGCGGACAAGCGGTTCGCGGAAGATGTCCTCGCGCTCGGATTGTTCGACCAGGTACTCCATGGTCGCGCGGGAGATTTCCGATGTCGTATTCTGCAGCAGACATTTTATGACGTTCTTGTCGGCCGTATCGACCAGCGCATCGGAGACTGTTTCGCTGACATTGCTACGGATCGCGACGGCCAACTGGTGCTCGAACGTGCGGTGTTCGATTACCTCGACAAGATCGTCGTCATCGAGAACGCCGCTTTTGGTCAGGATTGGATAGGCGATTTCGATTTTGTCGTTGGCGAGAACCCGGACAAGGTCGCGCGGAGCGTCTTCCATCTCCGCCAAGCGAAGACTGATGGTCCGCCGGACGACCATTTCCGCTTCGTGCACCAGCCGGCGCAGGATGTCGAACATCAGCTTACGTTCGCGTTGGCTGGTCTGCGCGTCGGCCGCCTCGGGGATTTCCGTGACCGCTTCGACCAGCGCGCGGCGCGCCGGCGTCGACCGGTCTCGGGCGAGTGCGACGAGGAGTTCGCCCTCGAGCTTCCCCTGTTGCTGAAATTCTATAGGGCTGGCGTTACTCATTAATAGGCGCGTTTCCGGGGGAAAATTGCTGCCAACTTTTGCGTATGGCGCTGCCATACTATACAGAATTTTGGCCCCCTGAAAAAGCAAGGAAGTGTTAACCATCAGAGGGCCCGTGCCACCTGCGATTGCGCCGTAACGAGGCGCTTTGGACCCGTTGAATACCCGTGAACGCCGTCACAACAGATGACCTTTTCGCCCAGTTTGGACCGGCCTATCGCTGGCTCGTGACCTTCTGCGCCGTGATGGGCTCTTTCACGATGACGCTCTCCGGCACCATCGTGAATGTGGCCGTGCCGGATGTGATGGGCGCCTACGGCGTGGGTCAGGACAAGGCGCAATTCCTGCAAACCGCTTTCATCGCGACGATGACGGCCAGCCAGTTGCTCAACGCATGGGTGATCGGGCGGCTCGGTCAACGCGGCGCCTTTACCGCCGTGCTCACGCTGTTCCTGATCGGGGGGCTGATTTGCGGCCTCAGTCCCGATTTGGACATGATTATTTTTGGCCGCGTGTTGCAAGGTTTCGCCGGCGGCATCGTGCAGCCCCTCGTCATGGTGACCCTATTCCAGGTTTTCCCTTCCGACCGCCGCGGGTTTGCGATGGGAATTTACGGAATGGGTCTGATGTTGGCACTGGGGCTTGGCCCGGTTATCGGCGGGATCACGGCCTATCTTTGGGTCGTGCGCATTCTCTTCTGGATTCCGCTGCCATTGAGCGTCATCGCCTTGTTGATGGGCCTTTTCTTTATGCCGACGAAACGCCCGGACGGCCCGGTGAAGTCCTTCGATTTCGGCGGTTATGGCCTCCTTTGCGTTGCGCTCTTTTGTTTGATGTCGACCATCGGCAACGGGCAGCGCAATGGCTGGGACTCGGACTTGATCGTGACGCAGATCGTTGTCGGGCTCGTCGCAGGGACATGCTTTGTCCTGTCGCAATTTCGCGCCGGCTCTTCCCTGTTGGATATGGGGTTGTTGCGCAATCCGCGATTTGCGTCGGCCATCGTGATCGCCTTCGTATTTGGCGCCGGTAATTTTGCGACAACGTATGCGATGCCCGTTTTTGGGCAATTGGTGCAGAGCTACACCCCGACGGTGGCAGGCTTCATTTTGCTGCCGGCGAGCCTGATCGTTGTCTTCATGCTGCCCTTTACCGGCCGTCTGTCGGATTCCGTGCCGCCGCACTACCCGATTATGGGGGGACTCGTCCTGTTCGCGATTGCCGCGTTCTTCATCGCGGGATCTGACGTGAATACGTCCTTCCTGACCTTGGCAATGCTGGGGGTGATGGGGCGGGTCGGCATGGTCTGCATCAATCCCGCCTTGATGGCCACCGCGTTGAAATCCGTGCCGACGGAGAAGCTCAATCAGGGGTCGGGAACGATCAACTTCTTCCGCCAGCTTGGCGGCGCAACGGGAATCAACAGCCTGGTCGTCGCCCTCGAAATGCGAACGGAGTTCCATAGCGAGGCGGTCACCGCGACCCAGACTGCGGACAATGCCGCGACCCGCGAATTGATCACCCGCGTTGAAAACTTGTTGAGCGCCGGCGGGATTCCCGAGTCGCAGCAATTTCCAATGGCTTTGTACCATCTGGGTCAAGTGCTCGAGGCGCAGGCCAACACATTCGGTTTCCAGGACGGATTCATGCTGACCGGCATCGTTTTCATTGGCGCGCTTATCCCCGCCTACATCCTCTCCCGGGCCCGCTGAGGCGGGCTCGTCTAATGCTTGTCCGGCCGATGCGCACCTCTATGATGGCCGCAATTCGAGTGAGAGGAAGGGTATGGCCGAAGACGTTTTGCCGGGCACCAGAGCGGAAGATGGGGCCGGAGATTCTGACAATACGGGCTTGATCGCAGCGGGCGTGGCGGCATTGGAAGCCGGGCGCCGTGACGAAGCGGAAAGCGCCTTTCGGAAGGTGCTCGCCCGTGAACCGGACAATCCCAGCGCGCTGCGCCGTCTGGGGGTCGTCGTCTATATGAAAGGCGACTACGAAGATGCGCGCGGCTTGCTCGATATGGCGATCGATCTGGCGCCGGAAGACGCCGACGCCTACAACAATCTGGCGGCAATCCTTCTGGATCGTGGCGAGTTGACCGACGCGGAGATCAATTTCCGTCGCGCACGCGAATTGGACCCCACTGATACGGACATCAACTTTAACCTCGGGTTGATCTTGCTGCAGCGCGGTAACTTCGTCGAGGCGCGATCTTGCTTTGAAGTGGTCGTGGCAGGCCGGCCGGACGATGCCGATGCGCATCACAATCTGGGCATGGCGTGGCGGCGCGAAAGCGGCAAGGATGCGGCAGCCGCGGCAATCGCTTCGTTCCGGCGGGCGGTCGAGATCGATGGCGACGATTGTGATTCGCTGTTGGAACTGGCCGCGCTGCTGCGCGAGGAAGGATGCCTGACGGAAGCGCTCGCGGTTTCGGAACGTGTCCTGAAAACGGAAAATATCGACGCCCGCGCGCACTATAATCACGGTGCGATCCTATATGATTTCGGCCGCTACGAAGATGCGGTTCGGTCGCTGCGGCGCGCCGTTGCCGAAGATCCGCCGGACCTGAGGGCACATGATGCGCTCGGCCGCGCGCTCGCGGCGATGGGTGACATGGACGGCGCGATCCGGGCCTTCCGGCGCGGGATCGAGGCGCAGCCGGACAACCATCGTATCAAGCGCAATTTGCGGGATGCCTATTCGCGGTTAGTTCCGCCATGGCATTTGCCGATGATCAATGACTCCGGTCGAAACGAAGTCTATCAGGCTGCGATTGAAAAGGCGGTTGGTGCGGATGACATTGTCCTTGATATCGGCACCGGAAGCGGGCTCTCGGCGATGATGGCGGCACGGGCCGGTGCTCGTCGCGTGATCGGTTGCGAAATGTTGGGATCGATGGCCGAGATGGCACGACGCATCATTGCGCGGAACGGATACGAAGAAACCATCACTGTTCTAACCAAGCAATCGAGCGAACTGGTGGTCGGTGAAGATTTGCCGGAGCCGGCAAGTGTTCTCATTTCTGAAAATCTCGACGTGACGCTGATCGGCGAGAGCGTCATTCCCTCCCTTCGACACGCGACACGGCATCTTGTTCGGCCGGACGCGAAGGTGATCCCGCAGGCGGCTCTTATCTGGGGCTGTGTTGTGGAGTGGCCGGGCGAGCGGACAATCAACCCGGTGCGTAAAATATGCGACTTCGATTTCAGCGATTTTGATCTGTTCCGAAATCCGAACATGCATGTTCCTTTTGATGAGGAACGGGACCCGCATCGCGCCCTGAGCGCGCCGTTCGAAATCGCAGCCTACGATTTTCGGCGTCCCCCCGATTTCAGCGATGGAGATATCGTCGAGGTGTTAACCTTGCCAGCGCTCGAAACGGGAACCGCTCACGCGGTTACGGTTTGGTTCGAGCTCGAGTTGGATGACGAAATTTCATTTTCGACGCGCTTCGAGACCAATCTCAATCACTGGCATCAGACGGCACAGTTTCTCGACCGGGACCTTGCGGTTCAGAAGGGCGAAGAGTTTCATCTGACGGTGCGGCGGACGGACACACGGTTCTGTTTCGAGGCTGGCCGGCCGGAAACCGGTTAGGTCGAACAGGCTCCATTGCGGGATCGGAAGATCATGGAATATGTAGCTACGGCGCTGATTGTCTACGCTGCCGTGATCGCGTTGCTTTACGGCATCCAGCGCTCCTTGCTGTATCACCCCGATCAAACGATCCCCGACCCGGCCGCGTCGGGCGTACCCGAAATGACCGCCTTGCGTCTTCCGACCGAAGACGGGCTGGCGCTATTGGCCTGGTGGCGCGCACCGCGCGAACCGTCATCGCCGGTGTTACTCGTCATACACGGCAATGCCGGGCATATCGGCGATCGTGCGCATAAGGTGCGCGACTATCTCGATCAAGGGTATGGGGTGCTCCTGCTGAGCTATCGGTACAATGCGGAGACGGGCGGCAGCCCCAGTGAAGCGAATCTTTTCGCCGATGCGCGGACGGCGGTTTCGTACCTGCGGCAGGAAGGCGTGCCGGACGACCGTATCGTCCTGTTCGGCGAGTCGCTCGGCAGCGGAATCGCCGTCGCGATGGCGGCCGAGTTCCCCGTCGGCGCCTTGATACTGGAAGCGCCCTACAGCAGCATGCCGGATATGGCGCAGCACCATTATTGGTACGCGCCGGCGCGCTGGTTGGTGCGCGACAGGTTCGATTCAGTGTCGCGTATCGGCAAGGTTTCGGCGCCGATACTCGTCATCCATGGCGAGGACGATACGGTTATTCCGTTGAAATTCGGCCGCCGATTATTCGAGGCGGCGCCGCAACCGAAGCAGGCGCACTTCCTGCCGGAAGCCCGTCACAACAATCTGATCGAGTACGGGATGGCGGGTTTGGTAATCGAATTCCTGTCACGGAACCTAAATCGCTAGTTACGCTTTTAGCGCCGCCAGCATTTGCGGTGTGTCGACATCCACCAGAACCCCGTCCTCGGTCATCTCCACCTCACAGGTCAGTTCGTGATACCCGTCGATCAGGTGACGCGCGCCACGGTCGCCGGTGATTTCCTGCATCTCGCCAAAAAAACGCCGTGCGAGGAGGATGGGGTTGCCTTGCTTGCCATTGAATGTCGGCACGCAGATCGCCCGGTCCTCCAGCGGATCGAATGCCGCGATCAGCTTATCGATGACGCGTGCGTCGACCCGGGGCATATCGCCGAGACAGATGATCACGCCGTCGACATCGTTCGGCAGGGCGCCGAGGCCCGCGATCAGCGATGTGCTGAGGCCGTCCGCGAATTTCGGATTCTCCGCGAAGCTGACGTTGGTCCCGGCAAGCGCCGCCCTGACGTCATCGGCTTCATGTCCTATAACCGCGACCACAGGTGCGGCCTGCGAAGCCGTCACGGTGCCGGCAACCCGCGCCACCATTGGCTCGCCGTCGATATCGGCCAACAGCTTGTTTTCACGTCCCATGCGGCGCGACTGCCCCGCCGCCAATATGATCGCGGCGATTTTCGGCGCGCTCGGTATCGCTGTCGTGGTCGCCTCCGCGCGGGGGAGAGGACGGGCGGGTATTTCCTTCAGCAGACCGCCGGCACCCATGGCCATGACGTCCTGTCCGGTAATCGCGATATCCGCGAACAACCGCTGCAGGATCCAGTCCACGCCATTGAGTTTCGGCGAACGCGCGCAGCCGGGCAGGCCGAGCACGGGAACAGCACCCGTATAACCGAGCAGCATCAGATTGCCGGGATCGACCGGCATGCCAAAATGGTCAACCGTGCCGCCCGACGCGACGATCGCCGCGGGTATAACGTCGCGGCGATCGGTGATCGCCGACGCGCCGGCGATCAGCACCATCTCGCTTCCATCCTCGAGCAGGCTTTCGATCTCGGCCTGGATCGCATCGGTCGCATGGCCGCAGCGCCGTTCGGTTGTGAGCTGTCCGCTCAGCGCCTCGACCCGCGCGCGCAGCACCTGGGTCGTTTTGTCGAGCACCGAATCCTTCGTGCCTGGGAGAGTGGTTTGAATCAGACCGACGG
>JAPPPC010000778.1 GCA_028817685.1 Rhodospirillaceae bacterium | reverse complement strand
GCTTCACATTGTTCAGCAGGTTGTTCGCGACGTTCGGGAAATTTGAATCGAAGTGCGGATAGTCGGTCGAGATGCACATCCGGTCGGCGCCAATCAGGCTCGCCGTGGCTTCGATTTCTGGCTCACTGCCTTCGACCGCCGCCCAGCAATTGCGCTGGAAATATTCTTTCGGTGTCAGGGACAGGTACGGCGCATGGCTGTCGCGATATTGCGGATAGTCCCATTCGATCCGTGTGAGGATACCCGGGACCCAGGAATTCTGCGCCTCGAGATAGCCTACGCGGAGTTTCGGATAGAACTCGAAGACGCCGGCGATGAGCATGGCGATCATGCATTGCTGCATCTCGATCCAGTGGCTCGCCACATGCCTGTAGAAACGATTCTCGCCATACAGCGTGTTCATGTAGGAGTTCGCTGCGCCGGTGCCTTCGTGGAAACCCATGCTGACATCGAGTTGCTCGTGCATATCGAACAGCGGGTTCCAGTAGTTCGAATGCCAGAACCGGCCATTTACGACATTTGGTCGTACGAATGAGCCGGTAGCGCCGAGTTCGGTCACGCAACGAACGAGTTCCTGGCAGGCCAAGTTCACGTCGTGCACAGGCAGCATCGCCGCAAATTTGAGCTGGTCCGGGCTGTACTGACAGAACTCGTACATCCAGTTGTTGTAAGCCTGGGCCAAGGCCAAAGAGAGTTGCGGATCCATGTTGTCGCGCGCCAACAGACTAAGGCCCATGGTCGGGAACAGGACAGCGATATCGATGCCCTCCAACTCCATACCCATCACCTGCGCCACGGCGTCGTAGTTGCGTTCCTGCGCGAAGTCGAGACGGCCACTATCCGCCATCCGAGAGCCCGATAGCGGTTGCGAGGAGAGTTCAGCTTTCTCGCGGCCCTTCTTCGGCTTGCGATGTTCCTGGGTCAGGGCATCGTAGCTCGTCGGTTGGCCATCGATTATGACCATGCCGCGCTTGTATTGTCCTTTCGCATCCACCGGAAGCGTTACCCGGTCGCGGAACTTCTTGTCGAGATACCGGTCAAATAGGTCCACCGGTTCCATGATATGCATATCGCAATCTACAAAACGCAATCCGTCTTTCATCTTCGGTTCCTTCCAATAGTGGAGTAGGCACGTAAGCGTTGCGTCAAACGGTAGCCTTAACCATAGGCACCGTGCAAATTTCCCTACGTATGAATGACGTCTGGTTCTAGATTTCGAGCCGGCGAAATCACAGCTGGAGATGAGTTGGTGCGTGCGATCGTTTGCAAGGCCTGGGGGCCGGTCGAAGATCTTGTCCTGGAAGAGGTGCCCGTGCCGACGCCGGGACCCGGGGAGATATTGTTCGACGTGAAGGCGACTGGTGTGAACTTCGCCGACTCGATCATGGTTGCCGGTAACTACCAGACCAAACCGGACCTGCCGTTCAGTCCCGGACTGGAAGGTGCCGGCGTTGTCGCCGCCTGTGGCGAAGGTGTGACCCGGTTCAAGCCCGGCGACCGGGTGATGGCGTTGCTCGCCTATGGGGGATGTGCGGAACAGGCAGTGACGGTAGCGACCGATGCATTCCCGATGCCGGACGAAATGAGCTTCGAGGAAGGGGGCGCATTTCCCGTTTCCTATCTGTCCAGCGATGTGGCGATCCGGTGGCAAGCGCGGCTCATGGCGGGCGAAACCATGCTTGTGCTGGGCGCCGCCGGCGGTGTCGGCCTGACGGCTGTGGAGATTGGCAAAGCGATGGGCGCGCGCGTCATCGCCGGGGCGAGTTCCGCGGAGAAACTCGCCGCCGCGAAGAGCCGGGGCGCCGACGAAGGGATCAACTACACGAGCGAGGATTTGAAGGCGCGCGTGATGGCGCTCACCGACGGGAAGGGTGTCGACGTCGTCTACGATCCCGTCGGCGGCGAATTGTTCGACCCGGCCTTTTCTTCCACCGGGTGGGGCGGCCGTTATTTGGTCATCGGGTTTGCCGGTGGGCTGCAAAAAATTCCGGCCAACCGCATCTTGGTCAAACACCGCGCCGTATTGGGCTCCTCACTGCGTTATTTCCGCTGGTATGCGCCGGAGAAGCTCGAGACGTCCGCCAAAGCCCTGATCGACTGGTACAACGCGGGAAAGCTCAAACCTCTCGTGACGCATACCTTGCCGCTGGAACAAACGATCGACGCCATCAAGCTTCTGACCGACCGCAAGGCGCACGGCAAACTCGTCGTCACGCCCTAGCGGATTTCAACGACCGTGCGAGACCGTACCAGGCTGCCCCGGCCGTTATCGCCGCGAAACAGGCCAGAAAGAGATACCCGCTATCGGCACCACGGTCGTCGACGATCCGGCCGACGAAGGGACTCAAACCGACGAAGGTCAACTGCGGTACCAGGCTCAAGACCGACAGGATCGTCGCGCGCCGGTCCGACGACACCCGGTCGTTGACCAGCGTCTTGAGGGCCGGGTCGGCGATGCCATAGGCCGCGAAAGCGACGAACAGAATCGGCACCATCCAAGTACTTGGGAAGCTGCCGCCGAGCGCGAAGCCGGCTACGACACCGGCGACGACGATGCCGAGCGCCGCACGAGCGCCGATGGATCGATCGATCGACGGCCCAAACTGACTGACGAGACCGCCGACCAGGAAAGCCGCTGCGGTGATCGGACCGAACCAGAACAGATCGACCTTGAGCAGCAGCAAATAGGCCTGCTGCGTCCACACGGATGCCTTGGTCGCGGCCATTAGCCCACCGGCGAATAGCACCACCCATAGAACGACACGGTTATATCGACACTCCTGCAGCACCACCCGTATCATCGCAGAGAGATAGAACCGGCCTCGATACACACGATGCCGCGGCGGTTCGACGAGAGCGAAGGCGAAAATCCCGGACAAAAGATAGGCCATCGTGCTCAGCGCGAAGATCGCGTCGACATCCCAGACATAGAGCGGGCCGGCCAAGGCAGACGCCGTCGCGAGCGAAACCATCGCGATGCCGTGGCGCCGAGATTCTGAGCGCAGATAGCGCGACTGTGCGCCCGTGCAAAGCGGGCTGTCATAGAGTAACGCGGAGTCGGCGCCGGACTGCAGGCTTGCCGCAATGCCCATCAGCACCTGCCCGACAACGACGGCCGCAAATCCGCCGGCGGCCCAGAGACAGAGACATCCAGCCGCCCATAGTGCCGCACCCAACACCAGTACGTTCTTACGCCGCCAATGGTCCGCGAGCCAACCGGAGGGCACTTCAGTCAGCACCATCGTTGCGGCGAACGCAGCTTCGGTCAGCAGTGTTTCGCGGAAGCTGAGACCGACATGGTCGCCGAAATACGGTACCAGCACGGGCAGTAGAAAAAGCGCCGACCGTGTAGCCGAAAACCCATTCAGTAACGCAATGTTGCGGCCGACCGGGAAAGTGGCGTCAGCAATGTATTCGGACTGCATCGCGCCCTCCCTGCCGCTGTCGCACGGCGTTCGCGCCGATTTGGACGGGGACGGGGCTGTTGCTATTGGTCTTCAAATGCATGGCGATTCCTCCATAGCCTGTTCGGCTCCGGACGGAGGGCGCCTGCAACGGAAATGTTCAAGACATGGTGCAGCCGGCCCCCGAAGGTTCGGAGCCGGCGGTTGCGATTACATCAACATTTCGGCCCGTAAGGTGGGGATGTTCTGGTCATGGGTGCCGGAGCCAAGACTCGACAGAGTCGCAGCGGAGACCGAACACATAGCATTTGTGATGCCTGACATGACTGCCACCGAAAGTTGATGAGGCGCGGTTTTAGACTTGGTTCGAACAAAAAGCAACGCCGCCGTGCCAAGCGGGAAACCGGTGTGATATCGTTTCCTCTTTAGGTCGGGGAGACGGGTATGACATTTTCGCTGGTGGGAAAGTGTAATCGGACAGGCATGTTCGGTGCGGCAGTTACAACATCGAGTATTGGCGTGGGTTGTCGCGTCCCTTGGGCCCGTGCGGGTGTTGGCGCCGTTTGTACCCAGCATCGCACCGATCCTCGGCTCGGACCGCGCGGCCTCGATCTGTTGGAGGCGGGCAAAAGTGCGTCTGAGACCGTGGCTGAACTGACAGCGAATGATCCAACGATCGGCTGGCGTCAGCTTGCGGTCATTGACAAGAATGGTGGTACGGCGTGCTTCCATGGTGATCGGATTGGCTCTATCCATGCGGGTGCGGAAGGTGACGGCTGCTGTGCCACCGGCAATATCATTCGCAACGAGCAAATCCCGGCGGCCATGGTCGCAGCGTTCGAGGCGAGCGCTGCTGATCCGCTGGCGGAACGCTTGATCCTGGCGCTTGAGGCGGGAGACGAAGCCGGCGGCGAGTTTCGCCTATTGAAATCGGCGGCGGTACTGGTCGTCGATGAACATTCGTTTCCGCTCGTCGATCTGCGCGTCGAATTCGACCGTGCGCCGCTGACCGAACTGCGATACCTGTGGGAGATCTACCGCCCGCAAGTGCAGGACTATGTCCGCCGCACGATGGACCCCGACAGCATCCCCTACCCCGAGTATGAGTAAGGAATTCCATTATGAAGCTGTGTTTTTTCGATGATTTCAAACTGGGTGCCGTCAAAGGCGACACGGTCGTGGATGTTACCGGTGCGGTTCAGGATATCCCGCACACGGGCCCGCATGATCTGATCAATGGGTTGATCGAAAACTTCGCTGACTACCGTAGTGCGCTGGAGGCGGCTGCGGAGGCCGGAACAGGTGTTGCGGTGTCTGGCGTTCGAATTCGCCCACCTTTGCCGCGGCCAGTCACGATCGACTGTATGGCAGTCAATTACATGGAAGATGGGACTCTCAGCGAACCGGCGCCGATCAACGCCTTCCATAAATCGCCGAGCGCGATTATCGGGCACGGCGATACGATGGTGTTGCCGGACGTGCCCGCTACGATTTTTGAAGGCGAGGCGGAGTTGGCTGTCGTCATCGGCAAGCGTGCGTCTAACGTCAAGGCGGCCGACGCGATGGATTACGTGTTCGGCTACATGAATTTCATTGACGGATCGGCGCGAGGGTTGCCGCCTGCCGGCAACGTTTTCTTTCAGATGAAGTCGCGTGACACGTTCGCGCCGATCGGCCCCTATCTGGTAACCGCGGATGAGGTCGAGAATCCGCAGAACCTCGGCGTCAAGCTATGGGTCAATGGGGAGATCAAGCAGGACTTCAATACCGATGACATGGCGCACAACATCGCGCGCTGTATCGAATGGGCGACCTCAATTCACACGCTGGTTCCCGGTGACATTCTGGCGACCGGGACCAACCACCGCGGACTCAGCAGCTTCATGGATGGTGACGTGATCGAGCTCGAATGCGAAGGCATGGGTCGGCTCAAATTCGACGTTCGCGACGACCTGAAACGAACCTGGGCGCGTACGACACGGCACGAACATGCCGAACAAGGAGGCGAGGGCCGCCACACGCCGCAACTGACGGGCAAGTATGCAGAGTAGTCGATTGTCTCATGTTCATTGAACGGACTCATTACTACGCGAAGCCTGGCATGGCGGACGAAGTGCGCCGGACGCGGGCGCGCGCCTGTGACGTGCGTGAGTCGATCGGGCTGAAGCGCGGAACGGTTCAGCACAAGGTGGGCGACTCGGATGAAGGACCGGATGTCACCTGGCAGTGCACGTACGACTCGATCGAAGAGCGAGACCGAGACCTTCAAGCGCGCGCCGATAGTCCGGAGTTCGAGTCGGTCCGAAAGCACATGCGGACCTGCTACGACCGGTTCGATCGTCATTTCGAGGAAGTGGTTGACGGTTAGTCGATATCGATTGGCGTCGACAGTTTGGTCTCCGGGCAAATGATTCCGCCGCGCACGGCGCCCTGTTCGACGGTGCCGTAGCGTTCGGCGAAGTGCGGCGGTAGCGGGCGGCCGTTCGGCGCGGACAACCATAACCGGAGTAGATGCCTGCGGCCGCCTTGCGGCCCGCCATCCTCGTAGGCCGTACGCCCGTGCAGGACCGTGTGATTGTGCAGGAACTGCATGTCGCCCGGCTCGAAATCCATCTTGAGACTGAATTCTTCCGCGACACTGTCGAGGAGCTCAAGCGCCTCTTCTTGCCGGCGGGTGAGACGCGGCGCGCCGGACAACACCGCGGCGGCCCGCAGGTCACGCGCCGGATAGATACAGGTCATACAGTCGCGGAAATCGTTGAAGATCGGGGTCATGTACCAAGGCAGTTTGCCCTCTGGAATTTCGCCGATGCGGGAAATGGCGAACGGCTCGTAAAGCGCGTCCAACAGATCGGGGTTCTTTTGGCCGATCGCGTTGTGCACGGCGCCGGCGCTGGCGATGCTGCTGAGGCCGCCGGCCTGTGCGCCGCGCCAGCAGAACAGACCGACGATGTCGCAAGAGTCCGTATGGTATCGCAGGGCTTCGCTGGTCTGGTAGGCCCGCCGTTCTGTTCCGTCCTTGAGGTCCCCCACGTCTTTCACGTGGCCAAGCAAATGGCCCGCCGCATTCTGCGACACGGGGACGCCGAAATATTGTCCGATCGCCCAATAAATCGTGGCCGCCTCGAGCTGACTATAGCGGTCGACCGGGAGCCCTTTGAGCAAAACGAAGCCGCGTCCTTTGACGACGTCGAGCTGCAGTTCGGCGAGCGTCGCGGACAGGTTTGGCAGCGGAT
>JAPPPC010000228.1 GCA_028817685.1 Rhodospirillaceae bacterium | reverse complement strand
GTATATAGGTCGAGCGTGTCCCGTCCCGATGCGGGGTCAAAGGTCCGAATTGTTCCGCGTCGACCCGCTCGACTGCGATATGCGCGGGATGCTGATCTGGGAGAACCAGTGCGAGGGCAACGTTTTCGAATTTCAGCAGCGCCCAGCTTTCATCGGTTTGGACCGGTTCGACGTCGAAGTTCTTTCGATACCAAGCCACCGATTCGTCGATGTCGTTAACCGGCAGTGCGATGTGATGCAGCTTTTCCATGGTGCCCTCGTAATTTACTGAGTTTACGCGGGGCGGAGCTGGTTGGATCAGTGCAAGGCGTTCAAAAAAATACGCGCGTATCGCCGCGCCGCGTTTTGGCGGTCGGTCTCCATTCGGTCCCAAGTCCGATAGACCTGGGACAGACGCGGGTTGCCGCCCAGCGTGTCGCGGTTCCGGTCGAGAAAATCCCAATACAGGTAATTGAAGGGGCAGGCATCGGGGCCGGTCTTTTCCTTCACTTTGTAGCGGCAGGATTTGCAGTAGTCCGACATCCGGTTGATGTAATTGCCGCTCGCCGCGTAGGGCTTCGAACCCAACAACCCGCCGTCTGCGAATAGGCTCATACCCAGCGTATTGGGCAGTTCCACCCATTCGAACGCGTCGGCATAGACCGACAGGTACCATTCATGCACCGCTTGCGGATCGATGCCGGCAAGCATGGCAAAATTTCCAGTAACCATCAGGCGCTGAATGTGATGGGCGTAGGCCTCGTCTTGCGTCTGCAAGATGCAGGCGCGCAGGCAGGTCATCTCTGTTTCGCCGGTCCAGTAAAATTCCGGTAAAGGCGCCGTGTGCCCGAAATGGTTACGCGACGCGTAGTCCGGCATCGTTTGCCAATAGATACCGCGGACATATTCCCGCCAACCGATGATCTGGCGGATGAAGCCTTCTGCGGCGTTTAGGGGGATGTCGCCCGACCGGTGCGCCGCGTCGACTTTCGCGCAAACTTGGTAAGGATCCAATAGGCCGACATTCAGGTAGAGCGATATCGCCGCATGAAACAGGAAAGGCGATCGCAGTGTCATCGCGTCCTGATAATCCCCGAAGCCGGGCAGGCCCGTGTCGACAAAATGGTCGAACGCGGCCTCTGCCTCCGCGTGCGTCACGCCGAACCAAAAGGGTTCCAGGCGGCCGAAATTGGACCCGAAGCGTTGCGCCACCAGTGCCAATACGTCTTCTGTATTTTTGTCCGGGATGAAACGGCTCGGCTCCGGAAACGTAGTTTTGGCGGGTGGCCGTTTGCGATTCTCACTGTCGTAATTCCAACGCCCGCCGATTGGTTTGTCTCCCTCCATCAACAGGCCGGTCCGGCGCCGCATCTGGCGGTAGAAATGTTCCATCCGCGGCTGGCGGCGTCCTTCCCACCACGCCGCGAAATCTTCTTTCGTGCATAGAAACCGGTCGTCGTCGATCAGCGTGACAGGCAGTGTTTCAGCGCTTTGCTCAAACGCTTTTTTCAGGCGCCATTCTCCCGGCTCCGTGCAGATAATTTGCGTGCAGCCATGATCTGCCGCCGCGCGTTCGATCTCCGCCGTAAGACTGCCGCGATTCGCTGCTGCATCCAGCGGTACGTAGTCGACTGTCCAGCCGTTCGCCCGCAAGGTCACGGCAAAGTGCCGCATGGCCGAAAATATGAAGGCGATCTTCTTCTTATGGTGCGGGACGTAGTCGGTTTCCGAACGGACCTCCGCCATCAGGACGATATCGCGCTGCGGGTCGCCGGCGCGCAGAGCCGCGATATTCGGTGAGAGCTGATCTCCCAAGATGACGATCAGGCGAGGGTATGGCGCGGTTTCGGTCATGCTTTGTCTACGTGCCGGCCGTCACTTTGGACCGGTGCCATGCAGGTCCTATAGTGGCTGTCGGAGAGAGGGAGCGGAGAAAATGGCCTACCGCAGGATCGAGGTGGATCCGATGACCCCGGCAATTGGGGCGGAAATACAAGGGGTCGATCTGTCACGACCGCTTGACGACCAGACATTCGACGAGATTCACGATGCTTGGATGAAGCATTTGGTGATCTTCTTTCGCGACCAGGACCTGACGCTCGACCAACATAAGGCTTTCGGCCGTCGGTTCGGGGCACTGCATATCCACCCGGCGGCACCGGGACCGGAGGGGCATCCGGAAATTTTCGTGGTGCATACGGACAAGGATTCGACATTCTCAGAGGGCAATGGTTGGCATTCCGACGTGTCATGCGACGCCGAGCCGCCGATGGGCAGCATCCTGCGGCTCCACACCTTGCCGGCGACCGGCGGGGACACGTTGTTTTGCAACACCTACCTCGTCTACGACAATCTCAGCGCCAGCATGAAAACGCATCTCGACGGGCTGACCGCGATCCATGAGGGCGAACAGATCTTCCGTGGCCGCTATGCGGAAGAAGGGGTCGACGACAGCGGCAAGAATTATCCGCGCGCCGAGCATCCCCTGATCCGGACCCACCCGGTGACGGGGCGGAAATGCGTCTATGTGAACCAGGCCTTCACAACCGGTATCAAAGAACTGCGCTACACCGAGGCGCGGTCGGTGCTCGACTATCTGTTCGAGCAGATCGAGCGGCCGAAATACCAGTGCCGCTTTCGCTGGCGGAAGCACTCCATCGCGATGTGGGACAACCGGTGCGCCCAGCATTACGCCATGTGGGATTACCGCCCGCACACGAGATCCGGTTTTCGGGTAACGGTCAAAGGGGACAAGCCGCAATGAGCAGAGATTTTCTGGACGACACCCCACCGGGCACGGTGCGGCTTTCCGTGGCGGACGCCACCGCCGTGGGTGAGCGGGCCTTGCGCGCGATCGGATTTTCCGAAGAGGACACGGCCATTATTCTCGGGCAGTTGATCGACAATGCGCTGTGCGGCTACCCCTTTACCAGCCTGCCGCGCATCCTCGCCATCGCGCAAAATCCAAAACTGAAGAACCCGCGAAAGACTGTTGAAATCGTATACGAAACGCCGGTCTCCGCGATGCTGGATGGCGGCAACAATGTCGGCTATGTAACGGTCTACAAGGCGGCGGAAGTGGCGATCGAAAAGGCGCGGGCGAACCGCTTTGCCGTGGTCGGTGCGCATGACAGCTACTACAGCGGCCGCAACGCCTACTACGTGGAAAAGATCGTCGAAGCGGGATTCGTCGCGATGCATTTTGCCTGCGGCCAGCCGCTGGTCGTGCCGCCCGGCGGGGCCAAACCCGCGATGGGCACCAACCCCTATTGTTTCGGATTCCCCGCCAAGGACGGCGCTTTCATCGTCGATGCCGGCACCGCGGCGCTGCAATGGGGTGAGGTGATGCTGCATGCCCACATCGACAAGCCTCTGCCGGAAGGTGTCGCGGTCGATCAGCGCGGCGTGCCGACGACGGATCCGAAGGAAGCCTTCCTTGGCGGCGTCGTGCCGTTCGGCGGGCATCGCGGTTTCGGCATCGCGCTTGCAATGCAGACGATGGGGCTGTTGGCCGGCTCGGCGATCCCGCGCGGCAGCGTACAGGATTATGGCTTCCTTTTCGTTGTCTTCGATCCCGGCCTGTTGATGCCGGCGGAGCAGTTTTCCGAGCAGGTGACCGAACTGATCGAGGCGATCAAAGCGACGCCAAAACAGCAAGGCGTCGACGATATCCGCGTTCCTTCCGAACGCGCGTTCCGCGAGCGCGACCGCCGCCGTGCGGAAGGCATCGTCGTAGAACAGAAAGTCGTCGACTCGCTGAACGCGCTCTAGCGGGTTACGTCCTGAACTCGGCGTGATGGTCATTCCACCAGTTTGCGATCTCCAGACGTGTCGCGAACCAGACGCCGCCCTTGGCCTGTGCGTAGTCGATGAAGTCGGCGAGCGCCGAGATGCGGCCGGCCTGGCCTATCAGACGCGGATGCAGGCCGATGCTCATCATGCGCGGATGGGTCGCGCCTTCGTCCCATAGGTAGTCGAAGCCGCGTTTGCACAGGTCGTAAAAGTCGCCGGGACTGCCATAGCCTTGTGGGACGACGAAGGCCGCGTCGTTGTAGGTGAGGGTGTAGGGCACGATTAGGTGCCGCGTGCCCTTGACGTCGACGTAGTAGGGCAAGTCGTCATTGTAGGCGTCGGCGTCATAGACGAACCCGCCTTCTTCTACGACCAACTCCCGCGTATGGACGGAGGGACCGTACCGGCAGTACCAGCCGAGCGGACGCTTGCCGCAGGTTTCCTGGAAGGATTTGATGGCGGCCTCCATATGCGCCTTTTCCTCTTCGCGGGTGAGCAGCCACATCTCTTCCCAGCGCCAGCCGTGGCTACAGGGTTCGTGCGCACTGTCGCGCAGCCAGGCGGCGACCTCCGGGTTGCGCTCCAGCGCGACGGCCGCGGCGAAGAACGTGACCGGCACTTTCTTTTGATCGAACAGGCGTTGCAGCCGCCAGATCCCGGCCCGCGTGCCGTACTCGTAGACCGACTCCATCGATAAATCGCGATAGATCGGATCGATGACGTAGGCCAACTCGCCGAGCGCCGCCTCGTTCGGCCACACGACCTTGGGTATGTCGCGGCCATAGCCGATGTAGTTGCGCGCGGGACCTGGTACTGGGTTCTCGGGGATTTGCATCATTTCCTCCCAGCGTTTCCTGTTCTGGAGACTGATCGTAACCCGATTTTACGGCGAGGATACCGAATTCTTCACGACGGGGAATGTACCGTGATTTGTGAAGGGCGCCTCCCGTTCGCTACGCTGACCGCCAATGGGCATTCAGAACGGGAAGGGTAGAACATGTTGGATGCGTCGCAGGTCGAAGAACTGGTGCATTACGAGCGGGACGGGAACATCGTTACCCTGACCCTGAACCGGCCGGAGAAACTCAATGCGTTCAGCGACGAGCTGGTCATGGCTTTGGATGCGCGGCTACGGCAGTTCGATGCCGAACAGGAAGCCCATCTCGCCATCATCACCGGAAACGGCCGCGCCTTCTCCACGGGCGCCGATGTGCATCAACGGCAGCTTCGCTCGCGCGAGGAATTTGAACGCCTCGGCGGGCCGCAAGGGCACGGCGCCAATTCCGGCGATTTGTTCGTCAAAGCAGTCAACTGGAAGCCGGTGATCGCTTGCGCGCATGGCTACGTCATGGGGCTCGCTGTCGGCATCGTCCTCGAATGCGATTTGATCGTCGCGGAGGCGGGCACCCAGTTCCAGATTACGGAGACGTCGCGCGGGCTCGGAGCGCCGAAATATTGGGGGTTGATGCATTACCGGCAGGCAGGGGCCTTCGGAACCGAGATGGCGCTTACGGGCCGTTTTTTCACTGCCGAGGAAGCGTTCGAAGCGGGCGCGATAAACCGGGTCGCGCCGAAAGGGCAGCATTTGGAAGTCGCGCGGGAATTGGCCGCCGAGGTTTGCAAGAACCCGCCGCTCAGTGTCCGGGCTACCGTCCGGTCGCGCCGCTGGTACATGCATCGCCAGAGCCAGGAAAGCATGATGCATTCCGCGCCGCTCAAGCTTTATTTGACCGAAGACTTCCATGAGGCGGCGAGCGCCTTTGCGGAAAAACGTCCGCCAAAGCCCTTCAAGGGACGTTAGGCGGAGCGGCACTGAACAGATTTGGGAGAGAAAGATGATTGCGAAGTGGGTCAAAGTTCGCGTGAAACCGGACATGCGCCAGAAATTTTTGGATGCCATCGAAGTCGACGCCCTCGGTTCGGAACAGGACGAACCCGGATGCGTCCGCTTCAACGTGTTGCAGGACGATGCGGATGAGAACGTCTATTACTTTTACGAGGTCTATCGCGATGAAGCGGCTGTGGCCGCGCACCGGGCCGCGCCCCATTACGCGGTGTGGAAGGCGGCGGCGGACACGTTGGACGGCCCGACGGAACGTATCGAATGCACCGCCGTGTTTCCGTCCGACGAGGCATACTGGACGCGCAACAAGTAGGGGACAAAACAATGCGTGCGATGGTCTGCGAGTCCTTAGGACCGCCTTCTTCCTTGGTTTTGCGAGAGCTGCCTGATCCGCCGGATCCCGGACCGGGTGAAATCAAAGTGGCCATCGCGGCAAGAGGCGTGCAGTTCGTCGATGTGTTGATGGTGGCCGGCGAGTACCAAACCACGCCGCCCCTGCCGTTTGTCCCGGGCGGCGAGGGGGCGGGCACGGTGATCGCTGTGGGTGCCGGCGTGACGGACTTCAAGGAAGGCGATGCGGTGATGACGCGGCATCCGCCCGGCGCCTATGCGGAGATGGGGACGATCGCGGCAGATGCGGCGCTTCCGGTTCCGGCGGGTCTCAGCTTGGAACAGGCGGCCGGATTCCGGTCCGCCTACACCACCGCCTACCACGCGCTGGTCCAGCGCGGCCGGTTGCAGCCTGGTGAAGTGTTGCTGGTTCATGGTGCGGCTGGCGGTATCGGTCTCGCCGCGGTGCAAGTCGGCAAGATATTGGGCGCGTCCGTCATCGCGACGGCCGGAAGTGACGAGAAGCTCGAGGTCGTCGCGGCGAATGGGGCCGATCACACGATTAACTACAGCGAAGGGTTCCGCGACCGGGTCAAGGCACTAACCGATGGCCGCGGCGCGGATGTCATCGACCACCCCGGTGGCTCCGACGACTTCGACGAGACGATGCGCTGCCAGCGCTGGCGAGCGCGTATT
>JAPPPC010000107.1 GCA_028817685.1 Rhodospirillaceae bacterium | reverse complement strand
GCGCGGGCGTTGGAGGAACGTGGTTTTGAGTCGCTGTGGGCGCCGGAGCACTCCCATATTCCAGTCGACACAAAATCTTCCTTTCCGTTATGGGACGCGATTCCGAAAAAGTACTACGACGTGATGGATCCTTTCGTGAGCTTGACTGCCGCCGCCGTGGCGACCGAAACACTCAAGCTCGGGACCGGCATCTGCCTCGTCCAGCAGCGTGACCCTATCCAGACAGCGAAACTCGTCGCCTCGATCGACCAGGTCTCGGGTGGCCGTTTCCTGTTCGGTGTCGGTACCGGTTGGAATGCCGAGGAGATGGCGGATCACGGAACGGTTTTCGAAACGCGTAACAAGCTGGCGCGCGAGCGGATCGAAGCGATGAAGGAGATGTGGACCCAGTCGAAGGCGGAATATCACGGCGACATGGTCGACTTCCCACCGATGATGATGTGGCCTAAGCCGGTCCAGAAACCCTATCCGCCGGTCATCGTCGGGGGTGCCTGGCCTTACGCGGCGCGCCGTGCGGTGCGCTATGGGGATGGTTGGATTCCGCACGCCGCCTTGCCGCCGCATGACGATGTGACCGATTTCATTCCGGAGTTTCATAAAATGGCGCGCGACGCCGGCCGCGATCCCGCAGAATTGCCGGTGACCGTTTGGGGTGCGCAGCCCGACCTCGATCAGTTCAAGCAACGCCGCGACCGGGGTGCGGCCCGTGTCGTGATCTCCCTCGAATCGGAGCCAGAGGCGGAAATTCTGCGCCAGCTCGACATGTGGGCGGAGATCAAAGCCAAGTTGAACTAGCGAGTGAGAAGAGGGACAAACGTCACCGGTTCCGGTTCCGGTCCCATACCGTTTCCGCTTTCCAGTCCTGCATCACCGTTTTGAAGCCTTCGCGTTCGAGCCTGGCTGTCCACTCTTCTCGGGTGTTGGAGAAATGGCCGGCGAGGCTCATCTCGAAGTTGATCTCCATCATCTCGCGAAAGCCCATCTGGTTGGCAGAGCGGTTGATCGCACGCTTTTTCATCATCAGGATTTCCAGCGGCACGCGCGCGATCTCTGCCGCCATGCGATCGACGGTGTTTTCCAGTTCGCTTCCCGGAACGGAACGTGTGGCCCAGCCGCACTGTGCTGCCTCGATACCATCCATCGTGCCGTGCAGGAAGGCGAAATCCTTGGTTTTCCGCAATCCGACGAGAGGCAGCCAGGAACCCCAGATCAGGCCTTGCACCATGCCGGGCGCGGCTTCGACCGGGCCGATCTTGGCGTCATGTGCTGCGACAACGATGTCGGCCAGTCCGGCCAGCAGGGTGCCCGCGGCGATACAGGGTCCATGCACCTGGGCAATGACCGGTTTGGGGATCTCCCAAACCCGCATATAGGCGCGCAAACGTTTCGAAAAATCGATCCGGTGCGCTTCCGTGGCGGCGCCGGTTTCGCGTTCGCCCGGAACGAAATGCTCCTTGGAATAATCATGACCGGAACAGAAGCCGCGCCCGGCACCTTTCAGGACGACGACCTTGATCATGTCATCGTCTTCGGCCGCCAACATTGCCGTTTCGAATTCGCGTGTCAGCGGTTCGTTCAGCGCGTTGATCTTTTCCGGGCGGTTCAGGGTGATCGTGACCCGCGGCCCATCGGTTTCGTAGAGAAGGTGTTCGAAGTCCATTCTGCGGATCTCCCATGCGATTGGCCTGGCATCATCGCTCTTCCGCCCGTTGGAACACAAACACTGGGCCGGCGGCGAGGCGCGCCCTGTCGGTTCGTTTCAACGTGTTGCGGCGGATGACCCGCTGCAGCTTCTGCGTCGCGAGACGGCCCAAGGCGGGGGCGAGATAGGCGGCCAGCGCGTGCCCGTCGAGCGATCGTCCTTCAGCCCGCAGGGCTGCGCGCGCGTCCCGCATCGCGACAAAATCCGGATGGGTGTTCAGATGGTGCATATACGCCTCCAGCGCCGCGCGCGGCTGGCGGAAGCCCGCGCCATCCGCACCCGCTGCCGTCACGCGGCCCAGTGTCCAGCGGCCGAAGGCGGGGCCTTCCGGCTGCGTATAGCGCGATGGCAGCCAGCCGCTGTCGAGCGCCCCTTTGGCGATCACGAGCGATGGCGGGAGAGTGTCGAGCCGGCGCAGCAGCGACATCTTCAACGCTTCCGTCGGCGGCTTGTCCGCCGTTGCGACCCCGTAATCCGCGATGAGGTGGGAAAGCCAACTCAGGTCCGCCGGGTTGGCGCGGGCGACCGTCAGGCTCTGCACCCGGGCGCGGGTGGCGACCAAGGCTTCGTTCACCTGCAGCACGGCTGAGAGCGCCATCCGAATGTAAACGGAATTCCGGAACGGTACCTTCTCGCGCCAGGCGGACGGCGCGCCCGGTCCGGCAATCCGGGTGCGGGGGATCGCGTCGAGCCGCGCCAGATGATGGTCGGGAATCAGGAACTCGATCCGGCGCAATTCCCGCGCCAAGGCCGCGACGCTATCGACGTTGACAGTGTCCGCCGCCGCCAGCCGGCCCGGGCCGGCCGCCAGCAACAGCAGCGCGATTGCGCACAGCGCGGCCGGCCGGGAGAGGAAGGGGATTCGTGTCATGCCCCAGCTTACCCGCTTTTACCGTCCGCTATACCGTTTCGTCATCGGCATCCTATCCGTTACGCTCAGCGGCATCATCGGAGGAGCGGGGCATGGAATACACCACATTGGGCCGAACCGGACTGAAGGTCAGCGTCGCGGGACTTGGCTGCGGTGGCAACAGCCGGGTCGGCATTGGCGCCGGCAAGTCGATGGCGGAGGCCGCCGACATTATCCGCGCGGCGTTCGATTTGGGCGTGACCTATGTCGACACCGCCCGGCTCTACGGGACCGAACCGGCGGTCGGTCTGGCGCTCCGGGGCCGGCCGCGCGAGGAGATCGTGGTCTCCACCAAATCGACGATCCGGGTTGAGGGCGAGCGGATCGCGCCGACGCAGCTCGCCGCCCATCTCGACGAATCGCTGAGCCAGCTCGGCACCGACTATGTCGATGTCTTTTTCCTGCACGGCGTCTCCCTGCCGGACTACGAATACGCCCGCGACGTGCTGGCTCCCGCGATGCTGAAGGAGCGCGACAAGGGCAAGTTCCGCCATCTCGGCATCACCGAACCCGCGGCCAACGATCCGGAACAGTCGACGATCCGGCGCGCGGTGGACGATCCGAAATGCTGGGACGTCATGATGCTGGCCTTCCACATGCTGCACCAGACGGCGCGCGAGCATGTCTTCCCCAAGACGAGGGCCGGCGGCGTCGGGACCGCGATGATGTATGTGGTGCGCAACATTTTCAGCCAGCCAGGAGTGTTGGTTAGGACGGTGCAAAATCTAATTTCGGAGGGAAAACTGGACCCGGACGGGATCGATCCCGGGGATCCGCTGGGGTTTCTGGCGGGGAGTACCGAGAGCTTGATGGACGCTGCCTACCGCTTTGCCCGCCACCAGCAGGGGGCCGACACTGTACTATTCGGAACCGGCAATCCGGATCACCTGAAAGCCAATATCGAATCGATCCTGCGCCCGCCGCTGCCCGACGCCGACCTGACCCGGCTGCACGCGCTGTTCGGTCATCTGACCGGCGTCGGGCTTGACAGTCCGGAACATCTGCGGCGCTAGCGGGAAGGCGGACGCCGCGGGACGGAAGAGGGCGGGCGCGATGCACTATGGCTGGGTGATCGTCGCCGCTGGGTTGGTCGTGGGCGCGAGCGGCTACGGCACCTATTACGCCTTCACCCTGTTCTACACCGAGCTGGTGGCCGAGTTCGGCTGGAGCCGCACGGCGGTGTCGGGCGCGATGTCGCTCGGCATGATGGCCTACGGCTTCTTCGGCCTGCCGATGGGCTGGTGCGTCGACCGCTTCGGGCCGCGCGGCACGGTGCTGGCCGGCGGGCTGCTGTTTGGCACCGGCACCGCGCTGGGCGCTTGGGTCGACGCGCTGTGGCAGCTCTACGCGCTGTATGGCGGTGTGACGGCGGTGGGGATGGGCGCGGCCTGGGCGCCGCTCGTCGCCACCGTGTCGCGCTGGTTCGAGGCGCGGCGCGGCCTGGCGATCGGCATCACCGTGCTGGGCGGCAGCATCGGCGTGTTCCTGATCGCTCCCCTGGCCGAGGCGCTGATCGCTATGCGCGGCTGGCGCGAGGCCTATCTCTGGTTGGGGCTGCTCTCCGGCGGGCTGATGATGGCGTCGGCCCTGCTGCTCCACCGCGACCCGGCCGACCGCGGCCTGCGCCCCTTTGGCGCGGGAAGCGAGCCCGCCGCGCCGCCGCAGGCCTCTGCGGGCGCCGCCCCACCGCCGTCGCCGGAAGGCCTCCGCGCCATCGCCGGCCGCTTCCTGTTCTGGCATATGAGCCTCGCCTTCGGCCTGTGGTGGTTCGCCGGCGCTATCGTCTATATCCAGATCGCCCCCTTCCTGGCGGAGAAGGGATTCGCCTCCGGCTTCGCCGCGCTCGCCCTGATGCTGTTCGGGGTCGGCAACTGCGCCGGGCGCATCGCGATGGGGCTGCTGTCCGACCGGATCGGCGGCGCCGGCGCCTTCCGCCTGTCGATGCTGATCGCCGCCGTCGCGATGAGCGGCTTCGCCCTCGCCGAGGGCCAGGCCGGGCTGCTCGCCGCCGCCTTCATCGTCGGTTTCGGGTTCGGTGGCGCCCTGCCGCAGCTCACCACGATCGGCGTTGCGCTGTTCGGCACCGCGTCGATCGGCGCGCTGATGGGCGCCGTCCTGGCCCTGGTCGGCCTGATCGGCGCCGCCGGCCCGCTCGCCAGCGGCCTGATCTACGACGAGGTGCAGAGCTACACCCCCGCCTTCCATCTCGGCGCGGCGGTGTTCCTGGCCGCGCTGTTGTTGTCCTACGGCCTCCGGCGTTGAGACGAGGTGCCCGCGCTTGCCAGAGGGGAAAGCATGCGCCTACGCTGGGCGCAACGACACGGATTTAGCAGGGAAGGAAGCCCCCCCATGATCTACGAACTGCGCACCTACACCACCAAGCCGGGCCAGGCGATGGTCCATATCAACAATTCCGGCAGCCTGGGCCGCGAGATCCGCGGCGACAATTACGGCAAGCTGGTCGGCCATTGGGTGACCGAGATCGGGCCGCTCAATCAGTCCATGCATATGTGGGAGTATAACGATCTCAACGAACGGGCGGAGAAGCGCGCCGCGCTCGCCAAGCTCGACCGCTGGCAGAACGAGTACCGCCCGGCCAATGGCGGCGTCATCATCCGCCAGGACATCCGCCTGATGAACGCGGTGATCGGCCCGAAGGCGCCGGAAAGCGGCGGCAATGTCTACGAGTTCCGCAACTACCGTCTGAAGACGGGCGCCATCGGCAAATGGTGCGCCCTCTTCACGGCGGCGATGGAGCACCGCGAGAAATATTCCAAGATCGTCGGCCTCTGGCAGACCGAAGCCGGCCAGCCGAACGAGGTCTGCCATATCTGGGCCTACAAGGACCTCGCCGCCCGCATGGAAGCCCGCGCCGGCGCCGCCGCCGACCCGGGCTGGCAGGCCTTCCTGAAGAAAGGCGGCCCGTTGATCGAGGAAATGTGGTCGACCCTGATGCTCCCGGCCGCGCACTCGCCGTTGGGGTGACGCGGTCAAAATTCCAAAGAATTCTTCCGCGTCATCCCGGGCCTGACCCGGGATCCATAACCCGGTCGATGCCGCACCGCCGTGGCCGAGCGGGACGGGGATCAAAGACACAGATTCCCCGTTCGACCGGTATGCGGCCTTGGGCGTCGACTGGATCCCGCATCAAGTGCGGGATGACACGAAGGCGACGGTGACCCAATACGCGCCATCCCCGGCGCAAACCGAAGCATGGCGAGACCGGCGCGGAAGAGGAGTAACGCCCCATGATCTACGAATTGCGCACCTACACCATGCAGCCGGGCCAGGCCCATGTGCACGCCGACAATGCCGGCACGACCGGCCTTTCCATCCGCGGCGACGATTACGGCGTGCTGATCGGTCACTGGCTGACGGAGATCGGGCCGCTCAATCAGTCGATGCATCTCTGGGCCTATGAGGACCTCAATGACCGCGCGGCTAAGAAGGCCGCGCTGGCCCGGAACGAACGCTGGCGCACCGAGTATCTGCCGCCGGTCCGCGCGGTGATGCAGCGCCAGGACGTCCGCCTGATGACCGCCATCGTCCCGCCGCAAGCGCCGGCGGCGCCGGGCAACATCTACGAGTTCCGCAACTACCGCCTCAAACCCGGCACCGCCCCCGCCTGGTGCGCCGCCTTCACCGCGGCCCTGCCGGCGCGCGAGAAATACTCCCGCATCGTCGGCCTCTGGCACACCGACGCCGGCCAGCCGAACGAGGTTTGCCACATCTGGGCGTACAAGGATCTGGCCGCCCGCACGCAGGCCCGCGCCGGCGCGGCGGCGGACCCGGACTGGCAGGCCTTCCTGAAGACCGGCGGCCCGTTGATCGAGGAAATGTGGTCGACCCTGATGCTGCCGGCCGCGCATTCGCCGTTGAAGTGACGCGGTCGTTTGAATGGAAACAAGAGGCCCGCGTCATCCCGGACCTGATGCAGGGTTGAGACGAAAAACTGTAAACCGCGCCGCCGTCCACCCCCTCCCGGGCCGGGGGCGGATACCCAACGGGCGGGGGCGGCGGATAGAGAGGGGTTGATGGCGGTGGGGGGCGTAGGA
>JAPPPC010000726.1 GCA_028817685.1 Rhodospirillaceae bacterium | reverse complement strand
CAAATCCTCCGTTAACGAATAGGCTCAGATGTCCCAAATGTTTTGATGACGGACACCGTGTTTGAGCGCGTTCTGATTTCCCATGGGCGCACCGGACCCTTTTGCGCCCCCATGCATACGACATCGGGCTTTGCCCTTGACAGCCGGCGAAATACAGGGGGTACCTTTGCGGGTTTTTGCACCGCACCGGGGACTCGCCCGCATAGCCAGCGTATTGCGTTTATGAGTTCCCGCCATTCTTCATTTTCACGCGTGCGTTGGTCTTCTTTCGAGGCTTAATGATCTCCATGGGTGCCTCTGCACGGTGCTCTACGGCGTTTGGTTCGGAAGGTTTTCTTTTTTTTGCTTCAGATTCAACCGAGCCGACAATTGCCTGACCGCCCGCAGCGACATTAACATGCTCAACGGTGACCTTTTGCTGACCCTTTCCGCGGTGTTTGTTCAGAGTTTCGAGATGTTTTGCGTAGGTTGCTATCAATTTTTGGGCGTGTTTGAGCGCCATGTCACGGCCTGAAAATGTTTGGTTTGGCAAGGACGCCCGTCTGAAGCTCTCCATAGCCGCGTGGTGGCAGGCAATCATCTGAGCCGCCAGCATACGCTCGAGTTCGTCCCTAGGATCAATGGCGCAGAGCCCATCAACGGCATCCTGAATTTTAGCGTTCTTTGTCGCTTCATCCATGTCTGACAGAAGAAAAAGCGTATTTATAACTTCCATCAAACGCTGATTTTGAATCAAGTCATCCTCAGACCCAGTCGCCCGAGCGAGTAGCGCTCTGGCTTCCTTAACCTGAGCGGGAGATTTTTTGTCCTTAACCTTCGGCTCGTCGTTGCCTGCCTCGAATACCTTTTCAGTCTCCGCGTCAACTGGCATGACATCCAACCCACTCGAATTGCTTGGTGCTGAGATGTGTTCGCTTCGATGTCATTTCAAGGCGCCTAATTTTACTGTGCATGGGGTTGTATTGTAAAAATTGGTTTTTAGCCCCCCCCTCGGTGGCTTGACGATCAACTACTCCGTTAGCGCGACACTCGAACCTGCCGGTATCGACCCTGCAGAAGCGGTGTCTTGGCGGAACAATGGCGATCAAGCGTCCGGCGAGGTCTCGTATTTCTGATACACGGCGGAAACGATGCGCCCCGAACTGACCGGCTGTGTCGTATTACGCCACAGAATGATCGGGCACTAAAGCGGCGAACACTCTTTCTAGGTCAGGTAATCCGCGGACCGTCGAAATTTTCCGGTTTCAATTCGGCTGCGCCACCAGTCCACGGTCCGAGCGACGCCTTCATCTAGGTCAACAACCGGGGTCCAGCCGCAGGCCGCCTCCAAGCGCGAATAGTCGGCGACCAGAGCCCGCACTTCGGATGCCGCCGGCCGCAGTCTCGCACTGTCCTGCACGACGGGCTTGTTGGTACCGGTTGCCGCTTGAACTTTCTCGACCATCTTTCCGATTGAAACCTCTATACCGGTACCGGCGTTATAGGGCAGGCCAAAGTCGAGGCTCTCGCTGTCGCCGGCGGCGAGGAATGCATCGACCGTATTGCCCACATAGTTGAAGTCCCGGGTCGGGCTGAGGTCGCCGAGCCGGATTTCAGTGCAGTCGGGGTCGAGTGCCTGCCGGATCATCGTCGACAGCACGGCCCGTTCACTTTGCCGAGGACCGAAGGTGTTGAACGGCCGCAAGGTCACGACCGGCAGCGAGAAGGAGCGGACATAGGCTTCCGCCATCATGTCCGCGGCGATTTTGCTCGCCGAATAGGGCGACTGGCCCTGTAAGGGATGATCTTCGGCGATCGGTCTGCGTAACGCGGTCCCGTAGACTTCACTGGTTGAAGTTTGAATGACCTTGCCGGTACCGTGCCGTTTCGCGGCTTCGAGGACGTTCAAGGTACCGGTGACGTTGACGTCGACGTAGCTTTGCGGGGCGTCGTAGGAATGCGGGATCGCGATCAGGGCCGCCAGGTGAAACACGACATCTTGGCCTTCGAGCAAACCGTGTATGAAGCCGGAATCGCGGATATCGCCGCGACGGATTTCGATCGCCGACAGGACCGCATCCGGTGCCTCGTCGAGCCAGCCGTTGAGGCCGAAAGCGTTGTACTGGGCCAACGCGGTGACATTTGCGCCCGCGGCTGCGAGCGCTTCGGTCAGGTGGGATCCGATGAAACCGTCGGCGCCCGTGACCACGACGTTGCGACCCTTATAACTCAAATCCAGCCTCCGAAGACGTGCCCTGAACCGTTGCGTATTTGGAGCATGGAATGCGTGACCGCGCAACGCGCGTCTGGCTTCCGTTCTCAACCGCGTTCCGCCAGGGCGCGCGCTGAAACGCCGCGCCGGCTATTCTGCCGGGCGCACGATCCTGGCCGGGACACCGTAGACGGTAACGCCTTCGGGCACGTCCTTCGCCACGGAGCTGCCTCCGCCGACGATCGCGTCCCTTCCGATCGTCACATTGGGCAGGATGCTAGCGCCCGTCCCGACAAAGACGTTCTGTTGACACGTTACGCCGCCCGCCAAGGTCGCGCCTGGGCCGACCTGAACGCCATCCGACAGGGTGCAGTCGTGATCCACTGACGCGCCCGTGTTGACGACGCAGTGGGTGCCGATTTTCGCGTCGATATTGACGATTGCGCCGGCATGCACCGTCGTCCCGCTGCCGATTGAAGCGAGTTCCGAAACCGCAGCGGAAGGATGCACCAACGTCGCGAGCGCGGCGTTCGCCTGCTCGAGATGAACGCTCAAACGAGATCGGATAGCCGTCTCCCCGACGCCCAGCACGAAAGCATGCGCCGCCACAAAAGATCGGTCCCCCAACAGTTCGTCGGACCCGAGGATCGGTACGCCATGCAGCTGCGGGGGCAACGCGGAATCCGCGTCCAGAAATCCCGCGACCCGCCCGCCTGATGTGCGACAAATATCGAGGAGCACTTTTCCGTGGCCGCCGGCGCCGACAATGACGATTGGTTTGTCAGAGTTCATAGAAGCTGTGCTTCGTGCAAATTTTGCGCTGAGTTTAGAGACAAACGCATTCGCACGAAACTGTTGGCCTGAGCTTAATCAAGCGGCAAAGCGGAACGCCGCCCCAGCGCGACGGCGGGGACGGCGTACCTGAAACGAATTGAACCGTTTCGTTCGGAGAATACCGCTAGTTCTGGCGATTTTCCTCGGGCAGGAACAACAGGGAATCCTGATCTTCGGCCACGGAGATATGACACTCGTAGCAGAACTTCATGGCCTTGGAATTCGTGCCTTTGGTGACACCCATGATGGCCCCTGTCGGCAGAACCATGCTGTACTTCCAATCATCGGAAGCCTTGTTCCAACCGGCGGACATTTTCTCCATCACAAACAGGGGGCCGACCGAAACCTTGCCGGCTCCTGTGACCTGGAAACTGTCTTTCGCCAGGATGGCACCGACCGGCATCCTGCCGGCGTTCTCAAACTTACCGTATGCCTTCGCTTTGGCGTTGCCGTAGTTCTGCACTAAGCGGTTGCCGTGAGTCCCGGACACGTAGGCGACTTTGCTGTACCGCGTCCACCCCTGATAAGAGTTCGACACCGGGCCACCCGACTTGGCATAGGCCGCCTGCATCTCTTCGATCATGCAGTCGTAAACCTTCGCCGCTTCCGCATCGGTTAGCTCGACCGCGGCGCCAGCCGCGCAGGGATTGCAGGGGTTGCACGGGTTCGCCGCGCACGGATTGCAGCCGCGGGCCGCGCAAGGGTTGCAGCCTTTCGCAGCGCAAGGGTTGCATGCCTTTGCCGCACACGGATTGCAGCCGCGCTTCGCTGCGCATGGGTTACAGGCCTTCGCTGCACAGGGGTTGCACGCCTTTGCGGCGCAGGGATTGCAGCCCTTTGCGGCACAAGGGTTGCAGCCTTTCGCAGCACACGGATTGCACCGGGCAGCAGCCTGAAGGCGCGGCACGACGCACTGCGAACTGAAGGCCTGCGCTCCGGCACCGCAGGGATTGCAGGGGTTGCACGGGTTCGCTGCACAGGGATTGCAGCCGCGGGCCGCGCAGGGATTACACCCTCTCGCCGCGCACGGGTTGCAGCCTTTAGCCGCACAGGGGTTGCACGCTTTCGCCGCACAAGGGTTACAGGCCTTTGCGGCGCACGGATTTTTCGCCGCACATGGATTCTTTGCAGCGCATGGGTTCTTGGCGGCGCATGGGTTTTTCGCCGCGCAGGGGTTGCAACCCTTCTTACCCGCGACGGCCGTACCGACCACAACGTCCGTCGTAACAGCCGTCGTCGCGACACCGACGCCAACCAATACGACCAACGGCATGACCGTCGACGTCAACATTTTCGTCTTGAACGATTTCATGAGGGTCTCCCTACTCGTAAGCCTCTGTCCAAACTGTTAACCACTTGGTTACCGTTCCACTTTAGGACGTCGCAGCGAAGAGCGAACATCAATTGTGCTCACGCGCTTGTGAACCTATTGGCCACTTCGGTTGGCGTTGTGGTTTTCACAGCCTACATTGAAGTTGAGCAGAAACCAAAACCCAATCTTCACCTTTCCATAGTTGATTCCATCGACAAAACGCCAAGAACTGGGAGGCCACCAAATATGCGACCGATCAACGTCATCCTGTCGACCCTGAGTGTCGCCGCCTTGCTTGCCGGAAGCCCAGTGCTGGCCGCCGGGGACTCCGCCAAGGGAATGAAAACCTTCAAGAAATGCAAAGCCTGCCATAACATCGCAAAGAACAAGCATAAGGTTGGCCCGACACTTGTCGGCGTGATCGGGCGTAAAGCGGGCACCGCAAAAGATGAAAAAGGAAAGCTTTATCGCTACTCCAAAGCGATGAAAGCAGCCGGCGAGAATGGCATCGTATGGAATGATGAAAACCTGGAAAAGTTTCTCACCAAGCCGAAAAAGTTTTTACCGAAAACAAAGATGACCTTTCCGGGTCTGAAAAAAGCGGCGGACCGGGCCAACGTCATCGCCTACATGAAATCCCAGAACTAGCCCGCCTATCGCTCCCGCCCCGCGCTGCGTGATATGGTCGCTGGACCAGCGTGATAGCAGCCAGTCCACGGGAGGGATGAATGGGTAAGCTCGACGGCAAGTCGGCGATCGTTACCGGCGCAAGCCGAGGTATCGGACAGGAAATCGCGGAACTGTTCGCGGCGGAAGGCGCAAAGATCGTCTGCGTCGCCCGAACGGTCAGCGAGGGCGACCATCCGTTGGAAGGGTCGCTGGCCCGCACCGTCCAGAACATCACCGACGCCGGTGGTGAGGCGATTGCAGTTGCCGCGAACATCTCGCTTGAAGAGGAATGCCTGTCGCTGGTCGAGCAGGCGCGCGCGGCGTTTGGCCCGGTCGACATTCTGGTCAACAACGCGGCACTGAACTACTACATCCCGACCGTCGACTATCCGACGAACTACTGGGTGCGGTCCTTTTCGGTCAATGTCCATGCGCCGTTCATCCTGTCGAAGGCGGTGTTGACGGACATGACCTCGGGTCGGGGCGGCGCGATCGTCAATATCAGCTCCGGTTCTGCGATCGGCCCGGGTCGTGGCCCTTACGACGACCAGCATGCGCGCGGCGGCGTCATGTACGGCGCGACCAAAGCAGCGCTGGAACGCATGACCCAGGGGCTGGCGCAGGAATTGTCGCAGCATGGCAATATCGCCGTGACCGCGGTCTCTCCCTCGCGTGTCGTCCCCACGCCCGGGACCGTGTTCCACAAGCTGGTCGATGGCATGGAAGACCCGAAGGGCGAGCCCCCTGAAATGATGGCGAAGGCCGCCCTGCTGCTCGCCTCCGAGCCCGTCGAGAAGGTCAATGGCCGTGTCACTTACAGTCAGCAGATCCTGAAGGAGTTTGGTTGGATTGACGAAGCCGTCGGGCGCGGTGTCGACACCGCCGGCTCCGGCTATTCACAGGTTTAGGGAGGCCTCGCGATGCCAAATTTCTACCAACCCGATCTCGGATCGAACCCGGATGACCCGTTCGCGCGCGACGCCGACGGGAAGCTGGTGCGCCGCGGTTACTGGCTTGACATGATGGACCAGGCCGTCGTGCTGATCCTGACGCAGGGGATCGGCGCCCACCTGACCAACGATCAAAAACGCGCGCATCTGACGGACATCAAGCGCGACCATTTGATCGACGCGATCTGTCAGGTCGAGATCCTGCCACCGGAAGATTGAGTTGGATTCGATTCCGGCTTTGAAAATTCGATCCCAGGTGCAATGATTTTGCCACGTATCGAGTTCGTAACGACAATCAGGGAGGTTAACGAATGAGTCCCAAACTTTCGCGGCGCGGATTTGCCGGCATTTTGGCCGGTTCCGCGTTGGCATTAACGGTCGCACTGGCGCCAGCAGTGCAGGCGGCCGATTTCTCCGGCAAGCGGTTGCGCATCGTCGTTCCCTTCAACGAAGGCGGCGGCACCGACAGCCTGACGCGTGCCCTGCAGCCCTTCATGGAGAAGCATCTGCCGGGCAATCCGAAGATCCTGGTGGTCAACAAGCCGGGCGCCGGCGGCATCGTGGGCGGCAACTATTTCGAGTCCAACGCCAAGAAAGACGGCACTTGGGTAATGGCGCTGTCAACCTCGACCATCCTGAACTATATCCTCGCCGATCCGCGGGTGAAGTTCGACTTCAAAGGATGGGAACCGATCGTCTTGCTGCCCCGCAGCAGCATGCAGTATGCG
>JAPPPC010000125.1 GCA_028817685.1 Rhodospirillaceae bacterium | reverse complement strand
GCGGCGTTCTGAACAACCTGTTCGGGAACTAGTGGTGAAGCGTTTCTACAAGCAGGTCGCCGTCGTTGCAGAAGACGGGTTCTTTTCCATCGCCTTGGATGGCAGGCCTGTACGTTCGCCCGGCCGGGCGCCCCTGGCGCTGCCGACGGAAGCCCTGGCGGAATGTATTGCGGCGGAGTGGCGGGCGCAGGGGGAAGAGCTGGCGCCGGAGAGCATGCCGATGACGCGCTTCGTCAATTCGGCGATCGACCGCGTGCGGCCGCGGATGAAAGAGGTGATCGACGAGATTTCAGGGTATGCGGCGACCGATCTGCTGTGCTACCGCACCGACTCGCCCGAGGACCTTGCGGAGCGTCAGGATGCCGCCTGGCAACCGCTGCTTGACTGGGCGGCCAAGCGATACGGTGCCGAACTGTGCGTCACACGGTCGATCACGCCGGTCCCGCAGGACGAGGTGGCGTTGGCGGCAATCCGGGACGAAATTGCGGTGCTGGACGAGTACGCGCTGTCCGGGCTGCACAGCCTGACCACGGCTTCGGGGTCGATCGTAATTGCCCTCGCCGTCGCGGAAGGTCGAATCGGCGCGGCGGATGCGGCGTCGGCGAGCTTGATCGACGAAGCCTATCAGGCGGAAAAATGGGGCGAGGATCCGGAAGCGGCCACCCGACGGGACTCGATCACTGCGGAGATTGCGGGTGCCGAGCGCTTTCTAGCGGTCGCAATGCCAAAACCGGCGTAACACGGCACTTTAACCTGCCTTAAGGTCCTGGTTTCGCTTGCCGAATAAGGCGGCCAGTGCGATTTTGGGCAAAAATCAGAGGTCGCTTATGTCCGACATCATCCGTCAACTCGAAGTCAAGCGCGAGGCCGCCCGTCAAGGCGGCGGTCAACGCCGTATCGACAGCCAGCATGCCAAGGGAAAACTGACCGCGCGCGAGCGGATCGATGTCTTCCTCGACGAAGGGTCGTTCGAGGAATGGGACATGTTTGTCGAACATGACATCAACGATTTCGGCATGGCGGACCAGAAAATTCCGGGCGACGGGGTCGTCACCGGCCATGGCACGGTAAACGGTAAGCTGGTCTTTGTGTTCAGCCAGGACTTCACGGTCTTTGGCGGCTCACTGTCGGCGGCACATGCGCGCAAGATTTGCAAGGTGATGGATCAGGCGATGAAGGTGGGCGCGCCGGTGATCGGGTTGAACGATTCTGGTGGCGCGCGGATTCAGGAAGGCGTCGCCTCGCTGGCGGGCTATGCGGACGTGTTCCAGCGCAACGTATTGGCGTCCGGCGTGATCCCGCAGGTGTCGCTGATCATGGGGCCCTGCGCTGGCGGCGCGGTGTATTCGCCGGCGATGACCGACTTCATCTTCATGGTGAAGGACAGCTCCTACATGTTCGTCACTGGGCCGGACGTGGTGAAGACGGTGACCCATGAGGAGGTAAGCCAGGAGGAGTTGGGCGGCGCCGCTACGCATACGACGAAATCCGGCGTTGCGGACCTTGCCTTCGAGAACGATGTCGAGGCGCTGCTGGAACTGCGCCGGTTCATCGATCTGATCCCATCTTCAAACCGGGAAAAGCCGCCGGTCTTGCCGACGGAGGATCCGGTCGACCGTGCCGAGCAATCGCTCGATACACTGGTGCCGGCAAACCCGAACAAGCCCTACGACATGAAGGAATTGATCGAGAAGGTGGTCGATGAGGGCGACTTTTTCGAACTGCAGCCCGACTATGCCGGCAATATTGTCATCGGCCTGGCGCGCATGGAGGGCTCGACCGTCGGCATCGTGGCGAACCAACCGATGGTGCTGGCCGGCTGCCTGGATATCGCTTCGTCGCGCAAGGCGGCGCGTTTCGTGCGCTTCTGCGATTGTTTCAACATTCCGATCCTGACCTTCGTCGATGTGCCCGGTTTCCTGCCGGGAACGAGCCAGGAATATGGCGGAATCATCAAGCATGGCGCCAAGTTGCTGTTCGCCTATGCCGAGGCGACGGTGCCCAAGGTCACCCTGATCACCCGCAAGGCCTATGGCGGCGCCTACGATGTCATGAGCTCGAAGCATCTGCGCGGCGACGTCAATTACGCCTGGCCGAGCGCGGAGATTGCGGTAATGGGATCGAAGGGCGCGGTGGAGATTATTTTCCGGGCCGATATCGGCGATCCTGACAAGATTGCCCAGCGTACCGAGGAATACCAGTCGAAGTTCGCCAACCCCTTCGTCGCAGGGTCGCTCGGCTTCATCGACGACGTGATCCTGCCGCGCAATACCCGGCGGCGCCTGTGCCGAGCGCTACGGATGCTGCGCAACAAACAGCTCGAAAATCCCTGGAAAAAGCACGACAACATACCGCTCTGATGGCCGATCCGTCCCGGGCCCAAGCGCGCTTGCGCGGTTTGATGATCCATTTGATCGCCTACTTCGCGATCAGCGCGGCGGCCTTCTTGATCAACGTGACGACGGATCCGGAAACCGCCTGGTTCGTGTTGCCGGTGGTCGGCTGGGGGGCGGTCCTGGCCTTGCATGTGGCTTACGTGATGGGATTGTTCGACGTATTCTTCAACAAGGAACGGCGCGACTGATCGCGTCATGGAACAGAGGTTGCAGTGATGCCTTCTATCGAAATCGATCTTTACAGCGATACGCAGACCCGCCCGACGCCGGCGATGCGCGACGCAATGGCCAGCGCCGAGGTCGGCGACGAACAGCGTGGCGAAGACCCCACAACCAACAAGCTGTGTGAAATGGCGGCGGAACTGCTGGGCAAGGAAGCGGCCGTTTTTCTGCCGTCGGGTACGATGTGCAATCAGATCGCCATTTTGATTCACTGTCGACCGGGCGACGACATTATCGCCGACAAGACCGCGCATATCATCAACTCGGAAGGGGGCGGTCCTGCGGTGTTCGCCGGGGCGAGTACGCGACCGATCGACGGTGTGCGCGGTATCTTCAGCGCCGAGCAGGCCGAAGCGGCGATCCGGAAACGGCGCCGCCATGCGCCCCGCACGCGGATGATCGAGATCGAACAGACCGCCAACTCCGGGGGCGGTTCGATCTGGCCGCTGGAGACGATCCAGGCCGTCGGTGCGGTCGCGAAAGCGCACGACCTGGTACTGCACATGGATGGCGCGAGACTGTTGAACGCGGTGGTCGCTTCCGGCATTTCGGCGCGCGACTATGCGGAGCCGTTCGACTCGCTATGGCTAGATTTGTCCAAAGGCTTGGGTTGTCCGGTTGGCGCCGTGCTCGCTGGCAGTGCTGATTTCGTAGAACAGGCTTGGCAGTGGAAGCAGCGAATGGGCGGCGCGATGCGGCAGTCGGGATCGATTGCCGCAGCCGGGGTCTACGCGCTGGAGAACAATGTAGACCGCATGGCCGAGGACCATGAAAACGCGCAGCTTTTTGCCGACCGTATTTCCAATTTGCCCGGCGTCCGGATCGATCCGGAAAAGATAGAGACGAATATGGTATTCTTCGATGTGTCGCAGACCGGCATGACGGCTGCAGAAGTGCATGAACGGCTGTTGGAGCGGGGCGTCCGTATCGGCGAGAACGACCGGTACCGGATGCGCGTCGTAACGCATCTCGACGTCACGAGCGACCAGGTCGCGAGAGCGGCCGAGGCCGTCCGTGACGTTGTCATGGAAGCGGCGGCCTGACACCGCGAAGTAGTGTCCGCTGGGCGCCTCGCGGTCTCAGCGGACCATGCCCATGCGAATATCCGGGCCGCGAGCATGGCGATCCTTATCGCAAACGGTTGCCGTGCGGTCTGGAACGGGGATAATCTTTCGAATGGCTGGTGTTGCGGCGCCGTAGTTCGGGGTGGAACGGGCAATGCGAAGATTCTTATATTCGTTAGTCGTTTGCGTAATTTTCGCGGGCGCCGCTGTAACGCGGCCTGCGCTGGCGGATGAAGCCCGGTTTATCCAGACCTTGGCGGATCAGGCGTTGGTCGTCTTGCAGGACGGCAGCGCGTCCCTGGAAGAACGGGAAAGACGCTTCCAAGAACTGCTGCAAGATGGGTTCGCGATGGCCTTGATCGGCCGGTTCGTCGTTGGCCGCTACTGGAAATCGATGTCGCCGAACCAGCAGGCAGAATATCAAAAGCTGTTCTCGACCTGGGTCCTGAAATCCTACGCGGCGCGGCTCGGCGGCTATACGGGCCAGGAATTCAAGATCGACCGCACGGTGAAAGCTGGTCAAAAAGATGTTTTCGTCCGGACACGGATCCAGCAGCCGAACAGTACACCCTTGCGGGCGGACTGGCGGGTGCGGAATTTCAAAGGCAAGTACAAGGTGATCGACGTCGTGGTTGAAGGGGTGAGCATGCTGTCGACGCAGCGGTCCGAATACACCGCGGTTCTGCGGCAGCACGGGCCAGAGGGATTGATCGAAGCTTTGCAGACGAGGCTGACCAAGTTTCCGGCGACGGCCGGATAGAAGATAGAAAACGACAAGCAAGTCGATAACAAGAAACACGTGTTGGGCTAACACGAATTGGGAGGAATTCATGATTGGCCGCTTGTGGCAGGGAACCGCGGGTACCATCGCTCTGGCGATCGTATTGTTGATCGGACTTCCGGTGTCCGCAGACCGTTTCGATGAGGGGTATGCCGCCTATCAGAAAGGCGATTTCGCCTCCGCACGCACCATATGGACGGAGTTGGCGGAGCAAGGGGAGCCGCGCGCCCAGTACAATCTGGGCATCATCTACGACGAAGGCCGTGGGGTAGCGGTCAGCCGCAATCAGGCGCGGCAATGGTGGCAGAAGGCGGCTGCACAGAACGTACCGGAAGCGTTACACAATCTTGCAACGAGCTACCTATTTGGCGTGGATGCCAAGGACGACCATAAGGAAGGCCTCAGCTACCTTGCCAAGGCGGCGCAGCTCGGCCTCAGCCGCTCACAGTATGTCTTGGGCAAGATCTATCTGCATGGCCGCGGGGTCGAAACCGACGAGGTGCGGGGGCGCTTGTGGATTGAGAAAGCCGCGCTGCAGGGCTTCGACCGGGCGCAATACAATATGGGCAAAATCGCCCGCGACGGGGTCGCCGGTGCGGTCGATATGAAGGCGGCAGCAGGGTGGTTCCTGCAAGCGGCAAAGCAGGGCTATGCCAAGGCGCAGAACCATATCGGCATGCGCTACGCCCGTGGTGATGGCGTCGAGAAGAATGGTACGGAAGCGCTGTTCTGGCTGACCCTGGCGGCACGGCAGGGGCACTGGACGGCGAAGGTCAACAAGGAAAGCCTGGCAGCGAAACTGGGTAAAGACGTGCTGCAGAACGCGGAGCGACGCGCCGACGGCTGGAAACGCCAATAGTCCGACGATAGCGGAAAAATACATGCGCATCCGCGAGGTCCGCGCGCACGCCGTGGCCGTGCCGGTAACCCGTGCGGGCCATTTTTCCAAACGCGTGGTCGAGAGGGTCGAAAACGCCATCGTCGAAATCGAGACCGAAGACGGTCTTGTCGGGCTGGGCGAAACGCGAGGCATGTGGTCCGCGGATATAATTCGGTCCCGTCTTGCGCCTGCGATCATCGGCATGGACGCGTTGGACAAAGAAGCGATACGCGACGTTTGTCTGCCGAAAGAGCCGTTCGATTTCGGCTATCCGGAACATCTGGTAACCCGGAATGCCTACTCCGCCATCGATATCGCGCTGTGGGATCTCGCGGCGAAGCAGGCGGGCAAGCCTCTCTACGATCTGCTGGGCGGTGCGGTGCGCGAACGCGCGTTGTTCTGCGGCTACGCCTATTCCGACGACCCGAACGCCGGTCATAGCGATGCCGAACTGGCCGCCCGCATGGCCGAAATCGCGGTGCAACAGGTGCGCGACACCGGCGCCGGTCTGTTCGAATATAAAATCGGCCTGCATTCCATCGATTGCGAGATCGGCATTTTTCACGCCGTGCGCGCGGCTGTTGGCGATCGCATCGAAATCGGTGTCGATGCCAATATGGGATTGTCGATGGATGCGGCTTGCGCATTTCTCGGCGGCGTCAAATCAGCCGGTCTTGCCAATATCGAGGAACCGGTCGCCCGCCTGGTTGAGATGGAAATTCTCAGGGCCCGTTTCGACATCCCCGTCTCAACGCATTGTTGCGATGCCGATACATTGGCACGGTACCCGAAGATCGACGCCCTCGTCGTCGATCCGCAGCTGGTCGGCGGCATTTCAGGGTTCCTTGAGAAGGTCGCGCTTGCCGAATGCCTCGGCAAGCGCATCTGGCTGCGCGCGCGCTGGGAGCTCGGCATCGCTTGGGCCGTTTTCTGCCACCTCGGCCTGGCCTGCCGGCAACTCGACCGGCCCAGCCAGGCGTTGATCGACTGGATCGAGGACGATTTGGTGCTGGGCGACCGCTGGCAGGTCCGCGACGGCGGTGTGCGTCCACCCGATGTGCCGGGGCTGGGCGTAGAGATCGACAAGGAGGCGCTGGAGCGTTACGCGGACCGCTCTTAACAGTCTGCATTTCCCGGTCTTTGATACCTTGACAGCGCGGGCGCCCGTCGGTCTGTATGCAGGAAACGCATCAGGAGGCGCCTTGTTTTCCAAGATTTTGATCGCCAATCGGGGCGAGATCGCGTGTCGGGTCATGCGGACCGCGAAACGTATGGGGATCGCGACCGTCGCGGTTTATTCGGAGGCTGACGCTGACGCGCTGCATGTCGCGATGGCGGATGAAGCTGTGCCCGT
>JAPPPC010000794.1 GCA_028817685.1 Rhodospirillaceae bacterium | reverse complement strand
AAGCTCGCTCAGGAGGTTTTAGATGTTCATGTGAATATCTTCGAGCGCGGTCTTGAATTCGCAGCGGCCGCTTTCGATTTCTTGCAAGACGGTGTCCAATCCGGACAGAATCGCGTCGCCATCCGACTGGCTGACGATTCCCTGCCGGACGAGCATCTGGCAATGCGCGACGGATCCTGCGATATCCTGCGCGTAGAGCCGCTGGTCGAAATCGATCGAGGCGTTGATGCGCGACATGATCTCATCCGGGCCGGAGGCGAATCGGCCGCCCCACATGGCGTTCGCGCTGTTTTTGGACTCGTTCATGCCGACCTGACGGAGAAGTTGATGAAGCTGTTGTCGTTCATATCCGTAACCGTGTTGGGTGCCGCCGTCGCGGTCTGGTTCGTTGTCGGGTCGGCTGCCGACCAGCCCCCTTTGGAGGGCTGGATGGCGCAATTTACGCTCAACGATCCGCCGCAGCCAGCACCGGAAACCGAAGTGCTGACGGTTGCCGGGGAACCGGTAACCCTTGCCGCCTACAAAGACAAGATCGTTTTGGTCAATTTCTGGGCGACCTGGTGCGTGCCCTGCGTCCGGGAGATGCCGTCGCTGGACCGCCTGCAGGCCGCTTTCGACAAGGACAAGTTCCTGATTCTCGCCGTTAGCGTCGATCGCGGTGGTGCGGCAAAGGCGGTGCCGTTCCTGAAAAAGCATGGCATCGACAACCTGACGACGTTGCTGGACAAACGCATGAAACTGGCCAGCGCGCTCCGTGTGGCAGGGATGCCGACGTCATTCATGCTCGACCGCGACGGCCGGGTCGTCGGCAGCCTGCCCGGCATTGCCGAATGGGATTCGGACGAGGCGAAGGCGTTGGTTCGCTATTACCTTGAAAAGGGTTAGCGCGTCGGGACCGGTTTGTCGCCGCCGTAATCGTAAAAGCCGCGTCCGGCCTTGCGGCCGAGCCAGCCGGCTTCGACATATTTCACCAACAGCGGGCAGGGCCGGTATTTCGAGTCCGCCAAACCGTCATAAAGCACCTGCATCACGGCGAGGCAGGTGTCGAGCCCTATGAAATCGGCGAGCTCCAGCGGGCCCATGGGATGGTTCGCACCGAGCTTCATGGCGGTGTCGATCGCCTCGACATTGCCCACGCCTTCGTAGAGGGTGTAGATCGCCTCGTTGATCATCGGCAGGAGGATGCGGTTGACGATGAAGGCTGGGAAGTCTTCGGCCAGCGCCACCGTCTTGCCCATCTGCTCGGCCAGCGCGCGCACCTGTTGATAGGTGTCGTCATCGGTGCCGAGACCGCGGATAATTTCGACCAGATTCATCATCGGCACCGGGTTCATGAAGTGCATGCCGATAAATTTTTCAGGCCGGTCGGTCGAGGCGGCCAGCCGCGTCACGGAGATCGACGAGGTGTTCGTCGCGATCATCGCGTCACCGCGCAGGTGCGGGACCAGGGTTTCGAATACCTTCACCTTGACGTCTTCGTCCTCGGTGGCGGCTTCGATCACGATATCGCAATCCTTGAACGCACCGTAATCCGTGCTGGTCTGGATACGGCCCATCGCCGCCGCACGATCGGCGTCGCTGACGACGGAACGCTTTACCTGCCGGTCCATATTGCGATCTATATTGCCGACCGCCGCCTTTAGCGCGTCCTCGCTGATGTCGAGAAGACACACATTCAGCCCGGACAGGGCACCGACATGCGCGATGCCGTTGCCCATCTGGCCCGCACCGATGATGCCAATCGTCTTGATCATTTTTTGTCCGTTCTAGCCTAAGGCCATGTCGGCCGGCCGCGCCGTCTACTTCTGGAGTTCCGATTCAAGCTCCGGTACGGCTTTGAACAAGTCAGCGACCAGCCCGTAATCCGCCACCTGGAAGATCGGGGCTTCCTCATCTTTGTTGATGGCGACAATGACCTTGCTGTCCTTCATACCAGCAAGATGCTGGATGGCGCCGGAGATGCCGACCGCGATATAGAGATCCGGTGCCACGACCTTACCAGTCTGGCCGACCTGATACTCGTTCGGAACATAACCGGCATCGACCGCGGCGCGCGATGCGCCGACTGCCGCGCCCAAGAGGTCCGCGACTTTCTCGAGCATTTCGAAATTTTCGCCGTTCTGCATGCCGCGGCCACCGGAAATCACGATCCCGGCCGAGGTCAGTTCGGGCCGCTCGGACTTGCTGATCTCCGCGCGGACGAAGGATGACAGACCGGATTCGCCAGTGCTGTCGACGGCCTCAACGCTGGCCGACCCGCCGCTCGCTTCCGCACCGTCGAATGCGGTGACACGAACCGTGATCACCTTGACCGAGTCGGAAGATTGCACCGTCGCGATCGCATTGCCCGCATAGATCGGCCGTTCGAACGTGTCCGGCGACTGCACGCCGCTGATCTCCGAGATCTGCTGGACGTCGAGCAGGGCCGCGACGCGCGGCATCAGATTCTTGCCGTTGGTGGTGGCGGGCGCCAGCACGTGGCTGTAGTTGGCCGCCAGATTGACCACAAGCGGGGCAACGTTTTCGGCCAACATGTTGCCCAATTCGGCTGCGTCGGCGCACAGCACCTTGGAAACGCCTGCGACTTGCGCCGCGGCTTCCGCGACAGCGCCGCAATCGCTGCCGGCGACCAGAATATCGATATCGCCGCCGATTTCGGCCGCGGCGGTTACCGCGTTCAGCGTCGATCCTTTGAGCTCAGCGCCGTCATGTTCGGCGATTACCAGATTGCCCATCGTTAGATAACCTTCGCTTCGTTGCGCAGCTTGTCGACCAACTCGGCGACATCCTCGACCTTCACACCTTCCTGCCGTTTCGGCGGCTCGACGACGCTAAGCACCGCCAGGCGCGGTGCCACGTCGACGCCCAACTCGTCCGGCGTGGTGGGGTCGATCGGCTTCTTCTTCGCCTTCATGATGTTCGGCAAGGAAGCGTAGCGCGGCTCGTTCAACCGGAGGTCCGTGGTGACGACCATCGGAAGCTTGACGGTGATCGTTTCCAGCCCGCCATCCACCTCGCGCGTGACATCCGCCGTGCCGTCGCCAATCTCGATGTTCGACGCGAACGTCGCCTGGCTCCAGCCCAGCAAGGCAGCAAGCATCTGGCCGGTTTGGTTGCTGTCGTCGTCAATTGCCTGTTTGCCCAGAATGACCACTTCCGGCGATTCCTTGTCGATCACGGCTTTCAACAGCTTGGCTACCGCTAGCGGCTGCAGATCGTCGTCCGTTTGGACCAGAATGCCGCGGTCTGCGCCCATCGCCAATGCCGTGCGAATGGTTTCCTGGCACTGCTGGACACCGATCGACACTGCGATGATTTCGGTTGCGGTGCCGGCTTCTTTCAGGCGGATCGCTTCTTCAACTGCGATCTCGTCAAAGGGGTTCATCGACATTTTCACATTCGCCGTCTCAACGCCGGTGCCGTCGCTTTTCACGCGGATTTTGACGTTGTAATCGACGACCCGTTTTACGGGGACGAGGATTTTCATCGTAAATTTCCCTGTGGCTCTGGGTAATGCGGGCTTTGTTTAGGCTTGGCTTCCGGGTGTGTCAAGGTGAGGCGCCGCGCCGATTTGACGCGCTCTCGCTGCACTGCGGCATGGATATCGCTGCTGCAACATGATTGCGGATTGCGTAGTTGCGTGAAACCTCGCCCAAGGGGGCGACCGTCCAGTGCCAACTGTCATGCGGCGACGGCAAGCTCAGGCCGCGCAGCGGATCGGTCGAATCGAGGATTGTCCCGTCCGGTGCTACATGAGCAACCTCTGTTTCCGCCAGCAGGCAGCACACCGCGTCGAGTTGCGCGAGATGGTCGAGATGCGCCTGCATGATCGCGCGCGCATACAGGTCCAGATCGTCGGCGGGAAGGGTCAGATGGCGGTCGAGATACTGCAGCGGCGTGACCGGCAATTGCGTCAGCACATTGGCCGAGATCACGAGATCGATCTCTTTGGGCGGTTCGACAGTCGGGGCAATCGGACGAGGCATTTGGTCGGCGCCTTTCGCGGTGCCGAGCAGCAATCCGACAGCAACACCGGAAAGGTCTGCCTCCGCGCAGCGGACATTGGTGAACTGGCGGGCCAGGCGCCGCGTCGACCGCAAATGGACCGCATCGACGAGGGTCACCCTGGCAAACGCGCGGCTCAGCGTTTCGAGTGGGATGTCCAACAGGAGCCCGGAGCCGTAGACGATTGCGTGATGACGTCTGTCGCAGCGATCCACGGCCGCGATGATCGCTGCACGGGAGGCTTGAAGATGCGGTTCCCAGGAATCGCGGCAGCGGCGGTAACGTGCCTGGATGGCGATCAGTTCCTTAAGATAACCGGCCTGGCGCGCCCATTGCGGTGCTGGTGTGGTCAGCCAGGTCAACGCCTCCAGGAGCATCTTAGCCGGTCAACGGTTCGCGCCCGGGACCCACAGAACGTCGGCGGCGCCATCGTCATTGCACGCGCGGGACAATACGAACAGCAGGTCCGACAGGCGGTTGAGATAGGCAATAGCTTGCGCATTGACGGTTTCGTCGGCCGCCAGGGCTGTCACCATACGCTCGGCGCGACGGGCCACGGTTCGCGCGTGATGAAGATGCGCCGCGGCCGGGCTGCCGGCGGGAAGGATGAAGCTTTCCAGTGGTGCCAGGTTCTCGTTGATCTTGTCGATCTGTGTTTCGAGCCAGTCGACCTGCTCGCCAACGATCCGAAGGGCGCCGGCGCCGCGTTCTCGCCCCTCCGGTGTGCAGAGATCGGCACCAAGGTCGAACAAATCATTCTGGATCCTGGCGAGCAGTGCATCGACCGTAACGTCGGTATGAAGCCGCGCGATTCCAATTACCGCATTGGCTTCGTCGACGGTGCCATAGGCCGCGACCCGGAGATCGTGTTTTGCAACCCGGCTGCCGTCGCCCAGCGAGGTTTCCCCGCCGTCGCCGCCCTTCGTATAAATCTTCGTTAGCCGAACCAAGGTCACCTACCCCTTACCAAGTAGCAGCAGCGCGATCGAGAATATCCCGACCGCGACCGCCTGCAACGCGACGCGCGCGCGCATCAGTTTGTTCGCATTCTTGCGGTTGAAATCGCCCCCACGCGCCATGCCGATCACGCCGAAGATCAGGACGCCCAACGTAGCGACCATGGCGATCACGATGAATATGACAAACAGTCCGGACATGGGTTATCCGATGGGTGCCGAAGTCAGATATGGCGATTCTGGGCCAGTCGTCGTCTCGGCGATGGCCGCCGTCGCCTTACGTCTTCTTGCGGCCGTTCGGCCGGCCTTTCAGACGGGTGTTTTTCTTGCGGCCGGGGCGTTCCGTTTGGCCGGGGAACGGCAGGACTTTGCCTGTCTCCGGAGTGTCCGCGGTGATTGCGATATCGCCGGTCCCGGTCATCGCCGCGGTTATATCCATCACGTTTTTCTGGCCGAGGGGAAAGATCGCGGCGTAGCCACCATGCCGGTACCGTATCAGGCAACTGGGTCGTCGGTTATATAGGCGCAGTTCGAACATTATACGCTCCCAGTCTTGCCACCTATCTGCGGCCGCTCGTCCATCATTAGGCCGTTCAAGTTCGGTCCGCAAACGGAAATTATTTTAATTTCTTTCCGCTTAAATTCCAAATAATCGACGCAGGGTACGCGTTCAAGCGGGAAGCTGCGAGAAGCTGTCGGGAGCGGACAAAAAAATTCCTTGGATTGCCTGCTTTGAGCGACTATGGTTCGCACCAAGACAGCGGGCCATTTGGGTGGCTCAAGATGTTGAAAAGCGCTGTCAAAACCTCGGTATAGCCAATGAAACGCCCCAATACACCGGGTGGTGTCGGCTTGTGAATCCGCTGGTTGCTGGGACGCGCCCCTTTCAAGGGTAATTAGACCAAGCATTAAAAACTACGTGACGGTGATATGAGACAAGGGCAGAACTCGAAGCGGTCGCGCGGCCGCAGCGGAGGGCGACGTAATGGGTCCCCGAGGCACCAAAGCTTCGATAGCAACGGTCCAAGCATCCGTATTCGCGGTAATGCGCATCAAGTCTATGAAAAATATATACAATTAGCCCGTGATGCGAATGCGGCCGGTGATCGAATCACCGCCGAGAACATGTACCAGCATGCGGAACATTATTACCGGATCATGAACGTTGATGACGGTGATTCGCAGCGCCAAAACCGCGGAAATGGCGCCGATCAGCGTCAAAACCAACGCAACGCGCCCCAGGGGCAAGACGGGTCCCAGGCGGAGGGTGGACAACGCGCGGAACAATCTGCGCAGAACGAAAACTCGGACGGCGCCAACGGTTCCGGCGAGAAACGTGGAAACGGGGCCGCAGATCCTGTGCAGAAAGATGGTGAGGCTGCTGACAATACCGAGGAGCCGCGGCGGGAACGGGCACCGCGCCGGTCGCGTCGTAACGGCGGACGGGCACGCAATGACGCGCCCGCTGCGGAAGCGGCTGAGGGTGGGGAAACGGCTGCTGTCATTGAGCCGGAACCGGCCGTAGAGCCTGCCGAAGCGGACGCCAACGAAGTTCACTAGACCTGTCTGGGGCTGATTTGCGCGCCATGCGTGTCGGGCAGATTTACCGCTGATCAGTTCGTATCGCTAAGGTTTATGACCGGCATCCAAGCGGACCGCGCCGGATGCCTGCAATCGAAATCCCAAAATGTTGACGGCGGCAACGCTGTTCACGTTACCGCCGTCTATCCGTAGCCGATGCC
>JAPPPC010000276.1 GCA_028817685.1 Rhodospirillaceae bacterium | reverse complement strand
CTATATCAGCGTGCCTTGACCCGCTGCGATGTCGACGCCCGTGTCGCAAACGATGCGCGACTTGGCGGGACTTATTGGGATCTGGCCGTCCATGCCGGGCTGATCGAAACCGGCGGTGCGTAGAAGCACGGTCTTTGCTGCGAATTGTTCGGGCAGCCTTCAGCGATGGAAGGCCACGTAGAAGGAGACCGGACCGATTGGCTCGACGCTGTGCAGCACCTCCGGTTCGACGATACCCGGCTTGCCGGGGGTGAGCGTCGTTTCGAATCCAGTCGGCTTGATACGATAGCGCAGCGTTCCGGACAGTACCGTGATGACGCCCCACACACCGGCCTTCGTTTGATGGTCCTTTCGCAAGGCCGCGGGCACCGTGTCCTCGTCGAAGGTGGGCGAACGGCTGTATTCCTGGACCTGGGCGGGGAGTGTCTTCATAGCATGTCCTCCGGAAACATGGCGCGTTTCAGGCTGCCGGCGATCATCTGCGCGCGGTCGACAAACAACGCGGCGACCGCAGGCTCGCACAGATCCGATGCGGTCTCTTCGAAGAGTTCCAGCCAGCGCGCAAAATGCGCCGGCGTAACGCCTGCCAGCGCCTGATGCTTTGGGACCGGTTGGCCGTGATAGCGGCCGCTCATCATCATGACCGAGGACCAGAAGGCGAACATTTTCTGCAGGTGCGGCTCCCAATCGCCGGGGATCGCACCGGCAAAGATCGGAGACAGCAGAGGGTCGAGACGGACCCTGTCGTAAAAGGCGCGCACGACGCGCTCGATCAAGGCCTCGTCAATTGCTGGATGGAGCGGTTTGCGGCGCGGATTGGGACGGACCCGGAGTTCTTCGTTAGGCATCGTTTTTTAAGATGTAGTTTCAATACATCTTATATGCGCTAGCAAATCATAAAACCAATATATAAAATACATCTTATTTGGCTGGCCGTAAGAGGACCGTAATGCGCTTCACCCGCTATACCGACTACGCCTTCCGCGTGCTGATCTATCTGGCGGTCAAGCCGGAGGGGGAACGCGCAACGATCAAGGAAATCGCGGACCGATACGTCATTTCGGAAAACCACCTTATGAAGGTTACCCACCGGCTTGGCCAGCAGGGTTTCGTTCATACCGTCAGGGGTCGTCTTGGCGGCCTTGAATTGGCGCGGGCGCCCGCGGCCATCAATTTAGGGGACGTCGTTCGCTGCTGTGAGGACGATCTCGTGCTCGTCGAATGCTTCGACCCGGCGACCAACCAGTGCCGGATCACGGCCGCCTGCACCCTGACCGGTATTATCGGGGAAGCGCTCGACGCGTTCCTCACCGTATTCGATAGATACACCTTGGCCGACCTCGCCGCGCCGCGGTCGCAACTTCTCAGGTTACTGTCGATGTAACCGAAGAGGGCCAGCGGGGCGCTTTGCGAAACCCGCGCTACGAAGACTGCTGTGCCGACTTGATCATATCGGCCGCTTTCTCGGCGATCATCAGTACCGCCGCGTTGGTGTTGGCAGAGACCATACGCGGCATGATGGAGGCATCGACGACGCGCAGTCCTTCCAGCCCGTGCATCTTCAGGCTTGGATCGACCACGGCCATCGGGTCGGTGCCCATCTTGCAGGTGCCGATCGGGTGGTAGACCGTGGCTCCGTTGCCGCGCAGGTAATCCAGGATCTCATCGTCGCTTTGCACGTCCGCTCCGGGAATCGCTTCCGCTTCGATATATTTCGCGATCGCCGGCTGTTCGAAGATGCGGCGTGCTGCCTTGGCGCCGGCCACCATCGTATCCTGGTCGATCTTGTCACCCAGATAGTTCGGCCGGATGGACGGGTGGTCGTTGGGGTCACTGGAGACGCAGTGCAATGACCCGATGCTCGCCGGCCGGTGCTGCCAGAAGCCAGTCGTCATGCCCGGGAAGTCGTCGAGCACGCCGATCTGCCCATCAACATAGCTGGCCGGTGCGAAGGAGATCTGGATGTCTGGTGTCTCGACACCAGGCATCACCTTGATCGAGGCGCTGACATTGCCTGGCGCGGCGGTCAGCAGCCCGGTCCGGCTCGTCGCGTAGCGCAGCAATTCGACACCCAACCGCCAACCGCGCGAGCGCTCGTTGAACGTCCCAATGTTCTTCGCCTTGAAACACAGCCGGGCGAGATAGTGGTCCTGCAGATTTTCGCCGACGCCGGGCTGATGGTGCACAACGTCGAGACCAAGCGATTTGATCCGCTCGGCGTCGCCGATGCCCGACAGTTCCAAAAGTTTCGGTGACCTGATCGAGCCGGTGCTGAGCAGCACTTCGCGGCCGGAGCTAGATTCTTTTTCTGTGCCGTTCTGCGAGTAGGCGACGCCGATGGCACGACCACCCTCGACGATGATGCGGCGCGTATGCGCCTCGGTCTCGATCCGCAAATTGGGCCGCGACCGGGCCGCCTTCAGAAAGGTCTGCGCCGTGCTTTGCCGCCGCCCGTTCTTGAGCGCTTGCTGGAAGTATCCGACACCTTCCTGGGTCGCGCCGTTATAGTCGCCGTTGCGCGGGATACCTGCCTCGACGCAGGCCTCCATGAAGGTCTCTGTGAGCGGATGCTGCTCGATCGGCTCGCGCACATTGATCGGACCGCCGCGGCCACGGATGGAAGGGTCGCCGACTTCGGCATTCTCGAATTTCTTGAAATAACCAAGCACATCATCGAAGGACCAGCCCCGATTACCGAGCTGCGCCCAGCCGTCATAATCCTCGCGCTGACCGCGCACGATCAGATGGCCGTTGATCGAGGATGATCCGCCGAGGACCTTGCCGCGCGGCCAGTGGATCGCCCGATTGCCCCAGCCTTCTTCCTTCTCGGTCGCGAAGCACCAGTTGACCTTCTCGTTGTACAGGGTCTTGAAGAAACCAGCCGGGATATGAATGAAGGGGTAGGTGTCCTTTGGACCTGCCTCCAGCAGCAACACCGAAATTTTCGAATCTTCGGTCAGTCGGTTGGCCAGCACGCAACCGGCTGAGCCGGCGCCAACAATGACATAATCGAAAGTATCCATCTTCTTCCTCCCGGGCATCCGCTTGCGGTGGATTTGGCTTCTTTGCCGGAACAGCTTATGACCTTTGAACGATGGCGCAAGACAGGTATCTCATCGCCGGCGCGACCGGCATCATCGGCCGGCGGTTGACGGAACGCATGGCGCAGGACGGTTCCGTAGTGGGCCTTTCCCGTCGCCCGCCCGATTCAACAATGGATGGGGTACGGTATCTGCCCCTCGACCTGACCGACGCCGTGGTGTGCCGTCAGGCAATGCAAGGCCTCGACGGCATTAGTCATATCTTCTACGCCGCGCGACATGACCATGATTCGAAATCGCCGGAGAAAGTAGAAGAAAATTTGGCCATGCTGCGCAACCTGGTCGAAGCGGCGGAAGTCGCGGGTCATCCGGTGCGGCACGTGCATGTGGTTCAGGGGACCAAGTATTACGGCTCCAACCTGGGCCCCTTCAAGACGCCGGCCCGCGAGAGCGATGCCCGTGTGCCAGGGGCCAATTTTTACTACGCACAAGAGGATTACCTGATCGCGCGGCAGAACGAGGCTCGCTGGACTTGGTCGACGTCGCGTCCGCATGGAATCCTCGATGACCAGCCCGGGATTGCGCGCAGCATGGCAATGGTCATTGCCGTCTACGCTGCGTTGCTGAAGGCGCTTGGCGAGCCGCTGTATTTCCCCGGTACGCCGGGTAATTTCGAAGCACAATATCAGTGCACCAACACGGCACATCTGGCTGACGCGATCGCTTGGCTTGCGGCCACGCCAGGCTGCGCCAATCAAGCGTTCAACGTAATCAATGGTGATTACGTGCGCTGGCGCGATCTATGGCCGGTCTTTGCCGAAACATTTGGGATGAAGCCGGGACCGGTTCGCACGGTACGGCTAACCGAGGTAATGGCCGACAAGGCGCCACTCTGGGACCAGATTGTCGAGAAGTACGGCCTGGTGCCGCAGCCTTACGAAGCCGTCGCGGTGTGGCCCTATGGCGATCATTTATTTACGCCCCATTGGGACATGGTGTCGTCGATCGACAAACTGCGCGCGCGCGGTTTCACGCAGACAGTTGAAACCAAACAGTCCTTTCTTAACGCCTTCGCGGCACTGCGGGCGGTACGGGTCATTCCATAACCGGTTCTTTGTTTTAGGTTGTAAACCGAATTCACAAGTTCAGATGAAACCGGAAACAGTTTCATCTGAACTTGATCAGGTCTAGGCGAACGACGCCTCGACCTGTGCCATTTCATCCGCGCTGAGCGGCCCCGCGGCCTCCGCTTGAAGGCAGTCTTCCAGTTCGGTGCGGTTCTTGACGCCGAGCACGACCGTGTCGATGCCCGCCATGCTAAGCGCATAGCGATGCGCCAGCGCTGCGGCAGATTCGCCGCGATCGGCAGCGAGGGCACGGAATTTTCTGGCCTTGTTGAAGTCGGTCCGCACGCCATGATCTTCGGGAAGGTCGCGGTCAAGCGTATCGGTGAAAGCGCCGCCCTGCACCGCGCGGATACCCATTACCCCGATCTCCTGTTCAGTCGCGGTGGCGATCACGTCGCGTGCCTGTGTCGGGGCGCCGTAAAAATTGAGTTCACCAGCGGAGTCGACCGGGTTGGCGAGACATTGCACCACGGCGGGTTTCGGTTCGCTCTCCAGCGCTTCGATAATTTGCGGCGGGATCCCAATACCGGTGATACCCCAGGCGCCGATGCGGCCCTGTGCGATCAGTGTCTCGAACGCGGACTGTACATGATTGTGATAGATTCTGCGCCGGGTCGCCGGCCGGTCGCCATAGACGCTGATGTCGTAATCGTCCGGCACGATGTTGGAATGGAGAAAGAATATGTCGACCCGCTCCAAACGCATTCGTTCCAGGCTCGCCGAGAGGCTGTCCGTCAGCGCTTTCTCGACTTCATCAGGATCGGTTGTGCCGAGCCTGCATTTTGTCGTGACCTTGATGCCGTCCGGCAGTTTGCCCTCGAACGCGGCGCCTATGACGTTTTCCGCTTCGCCCATGCCATAGGACGGTGCCAGGTCGAGCAAATCGATCCCCGCGTCGATCGCAGCGTGCACGGTGGCGATACATTCGTCTCGGGTCGTCTCCCCCCAGAGCTGGCCGATGCCGCCGCCGCCAAGTGCGAGCGCGCTAACGGGCCACAACTTGCCGAGATGTCTTGTACGCATATTCCTGTCCATTTTCTTTCAATGTCGATTCGGTAAACAAGGCGTGGCAATAGTAAGGTTGCCGGCGCAGGTCGTACAGCAACGGTGTGAGTCCTTTACCGACATCCACCAAAACAGGTTCGAGGCGTTCGTTTCGTAATCCGATAGGCGTAGGCATATGGCGGAAGAATACGATTTTATTGTCGTCGGCGCGGGGTCGGCAGGCTGTGTGCTGGCGAACCGATTGACCGAAAGCGGCAAATACAGCGTCTTGCTGCTGGAAGCAGGGGGAGCTGATTCGCACCCTTGGGTTAAGGTTCCGACCGGAATCGGCAAAATGCTGACGGACAGCCGATTCGTCTGGCCTTACAAGACCGAGGCGGAGCCGGAACTTAACGACCAGAACATATATTGGCCGCGCGGCCGGATGGTCGGCGGGTCGAGCTCGATCAACGGCATGATCTTCGCTCGCGGCGGGGCGCACCGGTATGACGAATGGCGCGACGGAAACAATCCCGGCTGGGGTTTCGACGATCTGCTGCCCTACTTCAAACGCATCGAGGACCGGCATGGCGGCGATCCGGAATGGCGGGGTACAGGGGGACCGTTGACGGTGTCCGATGGTGGATATCGTGATCCCCTGTCGCGCGCCTTCATCGACGCTTGCGTCGAAGCGGGAACTTTCGAGACGCAGGACTATAACGGTGCGCAGTTCGAGGGCGCTGGCTGGCTGCAATACTCGATTCAGAACGGCAGGCGCTGGTCCACAGCCTCCGCTTATCTGCGGCCGGCACAGTCGCGGGCCAATCTCGACGTGCGGACGGAAGCACACGCGACCGGTCTCCTGTTGCAGGGGAAGCGGGCCGTCGGCGTGAAGTATCGCAAGGGAGACCAAAGCCACGAAGCCCGCGCTGGCCGAGAGGTTATCCTGGCGGCTGGTCCGATAATCTCTCCGAAACTGATGGAACTATCCGGTATCGGTGACAGCGGCATATTGGGCGCGCATGGGATCGAAATCGTGCATCACCTGCCCGGTGTCGGCGAGAATCTGCAAGATCATCTGCAGAATCGCATGACATATGAGACCGATCAGAAGGTCACGATCAATGATGTATTGAACAATCCGCTGCGTGGTGCGTTGGCGGGTTTAAGGTACCTCGCGAAGCGCGATGGAATTCTTTCGATCCCCTCAGCCGCGGCGCACGCGATTATGCGCAGCGACGATACCGTTCCGTATCCCGATCTGAAGTTCCAGCTCTCGTTGTTTTCCGGCAAGGACCGCTACTCGCGTGACAAGAAGATCGGTGTTGACCAATTTCCAGGAGTGAGTCTGGGCGTCTTTCAGCTCTATCCGGAGTCGCGTGGCTCGGTGCATATTCGTTCAGCCGATCCCGATGACATGCCGGAGATCAAGGCGAACTACATGTCTCACCTGAAGGATCGGGCGTTGGTGTTGCGCGGCATGCGGATGGTCCGCGAAATCGCGGCGCAGCCCGCCTTCGCATGCCATATTGTGCGGGAGGTTCGCCCCGGCCCGAAAGCGCAAAGCGACGAGGATATACTGGCCTATGT
>JAPPPC010000400.1 GCA_028817685.1 Rhodospirillaceae bacterium | reverse complement strand
TTCGTAAGACGGTCTACGGTCGCCGCACGCATGGCACACCCCCAATGGCAAGAACGCGGGGGTTTTAACAGCGTTAACTGGAAAGAGCCAGCGTCGAAAACACGGAGAGCCGAGGGAGGGGCGTTATCCTCGATCACCAGGCACCCCTCGTAAGACGAATCTTTTTATATTGTAACTATCGCATAACGAGTTATTTGTTCGCGTATTGTTCTCAACGCTGACATAACCGTGCGCAGGAGCGTGCCATGATCCGGTACCGTCTAGCTGCTTTCATAGCCCTCATCGCTGCGGCTGGCTGCAACAGGACAGCGAGCTTGGACATCCCGGAAATCGCGACAGCACAGCCGGTTGCGATCGAGAGCGCCGTCGAGGAGCAGGCCTCCTTCGCCTTGAGCAAGGTCATTGCCAGCATCCGGCGCGGCCAAGCGATCGTCCATTTTCCCGCGAAGGGGTTTCGGCGGAAAGGTATCAAAGGTCGGTTGTGCAACTATCGCACAAAAAGCGACGGCGTCGTCGAATGGGATGCTGGATCGGCATTTTTGGGCAACTGGCGCACCTCATTCGGCGAGATTTTCTACGAAACCCTGTCCAACCGGAACTTCAACGTCGCCGGAGACCCGAGAGACCTGTTTGGTCAGCAGGATGCCGTTGCAGCGGCCGAATACCGCATTGGCGCCGTGATCACCGACATCCGGGGAAATGCGTGCCACGCCCACCACTGGTGGGACGGAAAACCCCTGCGCCAGTATAGCGGCGAGATGTATGTGAACGTGGAATGGACGGTCTATTCGAACCGGCAGCGGCGGCAGATTTTCAAGACGACGACCGAAGGTTACTACAAGCTTGTAAAACCGAAACGAACCGGTCTGATCCTGATGGTGCATGAAGCGTTTGCCCGTGCGGCGGAGAACCTGACGGCGGACAAAATGTTCATCAATATCGCGATCCGCAAAGAAACCGGTGTAGCGGATCAATCAGACCCAGGACCGGCCCTTTTCTTCAAAGCACCGAAGACCCGCACGAAACCTATCGAAGACGACATACAGACTTTACTGCCGGCCGTCGTAACCGTCCGGGTCGGCGCGTCGCATGGGTCCGGGTTTTCCATTAGCCGCGACGGGCAGGTGCTGACAAATGCTCATGTGGTCGGCGCGGCGAAGCAGGTGACCGTCGTATTGAGCAATGGGGTGGAGATTTCGGGCACGGTCGAACGGCTCAACAAGGCCCGCGACGTCGCCCTGATCAAAGTGCCCCTGCGTATGCCCAACGCTCTGCCGATCCGCGCGGCACCGGCACAGACGCTGGAACGAGCCTTCGCGATCGGCAGCCCCTTGGACGAGGCCCTGAAATCGACGGTCACCAGCGGTATCGTCAGCGGAATACGCAAGATGAAGCCTGACAATCAACTGTTGATACAGGCTGACGTGCCGATATCACCGGGCAATAGCGGCGGCCCCTTGCTCGACCGCTACGGCAATGTGATCGGCATCAGCACCCTGACGTTTTCGCGCGACAAGGGACAAAATCTCAACGGATTCATCCCCATCGCGGAAGCGTTGAAATCGCTGAACCTGCAGATCGCGCCGCGTGCCGGCAAGGCCGGCAACTGATCCGCAATCGTTGCCGAAACCGCCGCCGAAACCGCCGATTGCAGCGGATATCGGCTATTCCCTCTTGACCTGACCGGGTCATTCGCCACATGGATGGGGCCGACGGCAACGATAGCCGATCCCGTTCATATGAGCTGTACAGAATGACCGATTCAACCACTTGGCATGGCACCACGATCCTCGCGGTCCGCAAAGGCGATGAGGTCGTCGTCGCGGGCGACGGACAGGTCAGCATGGGTCAGACCGTGATCAAGGCCAACGCGCGCAAGGTGCGGCGGCTGGCCGATGGAGACGTTATCGCCGGCTTTGCGGGCGCCACTGCGGACGCCTTCACTTTGTTCGAGCGGCTCGAAGGCAAGCTGGAACAGCATCCGGGCCAGCTCACCCGCGCTTGCGTCGAGCTGGCCAAGGATTGGCGCACCGACCGCTATCTGCGCCGTCTGGAAGCGATGATGGCCGTCGCCGACAAATCGGTCAGTCTGGTGCTGAGCGGCACCGGCGACGTGCGGGAACCGGAGGACGGGCTGATCGGCATCGGGTCGGGCGGTTCCTTCGCGCTGGCCGCGGCGCGCGCGCTGATCGATGATGAGAACCGCAGCGCCCGAGAAATCGCGGAAAAGGCGATGAATATCGCTGCCGGAATCTGCGTTTACACCAACGAGAATGTGATTATCGAATCCCTATGACCAGTTTCAGCCCAAGAGAAATCGTTTCCGAACTGGACCGCTTCATCGTCGGTCAGAACGACGCCAAACGCGCCGTCGCCATCGCGTTGCGCAATCGCTGGCGGCGCCAGCAGCTGAGCGACGATATGCGCGACGAAGTTCTGCCGAAGAACATTCTGATGATCGGCCCGACCGGCGTCGGCAAGACGGAAATCGCGCGTCGACTGGCACGGCTCGCCAACGCCCCCTTTATCAAGGTCGAAGCGACCAAGTTCACGGAGGTCGGCTATGTCGGCCGCGATGTGGAACAGATCATCCGCGACCTGGTCGAAACGGCGATCCACATGATCCGCGAACAACAGCGCAAAAGCGTCGTCGCCAAGGCGGAACTCGCCGCCGAGGAACGGGTGCTCGACGCGCTGGTCGGCGAAAACGCCAGCGACAGCACGCGCCAGACCTTCCGCAAGAAGCTGCGCGAGGGTGAGCTGGACGACCGCGAGATCGAATTGGAAGTCGCCGATCACGGCGGCGGCATGCCGAGCTTCGACATTCCCGGCATGCCCGGCGCGCAGATGAGCATGCTCAACCTCAACGACATGCTGGGCAAGGCATTCGGCCAGCGCACCAAGCCGCGCAAGATGACGGTCGCGGAATCCTACGACGTGCTGATCGGCGATGAGAGCGACAAGCTGCTCGACGAGGAAGCGATCGTGAAGGATGCGATCGAGACGGTCGAACAGGACGGTATCGTTTTCCTCGACGAGATCGACAAGATCTGCGCGCGAGCCGACCGGCACGGCGCCGATGTCAGCCGCGAGGGCGTCCAGCGTGACCTGCTGCCGCTGATCGAAGGCACGACGGTTTCCACCAAGCACGGGCCGGTAAAGACCGACTTCGTTCTGTTCATCGCGTCCGGGGCGTTCCACCAGGCGAAGCCGGCTGACCTGCTGCCGGAGCTGCAAGGCCGCTTGCCGATCCGGGTCGAGCTGCAGGCGCTGACTGAGGAAGATTTCGGTCGTATCCTGCGCGAGCCGGAGAACAGCCTGATCCGGCAATATATTGCGCTCATGGCGACCGAAGAGGTGGCCTTGGAATTCGATGAGGCGGCGATCGACGCGTTGGCCAAGCTGGCCGCGGAAATCAATCAGAACGTCGAGAATATCGGCGCCCGCCGCCTGCACACGGTACTGGAACGCCTGCTCGAGGAAATCAGCTTCACCGCCGCCGACCGCGGCGGGGAAACGATCCGCATCACCGACTCGGAAGTCCGCGACCAGGTCGAGGATCTGGCCAAGAACGCGGATCTCAGCAAGTTCATCCTGTAACGGATCTACCCTTCCCGCAGCGTCGCCAGAAGCCGTTCGATCTTTTCCGGCGGCAGCTTGCGGATCGTTTGGGCCAGGCGGTTGGCGAGTTCCGTAGCGTCGGCGCCAAGGCCTGCTGTATCGACGGTGACCCTCGGATGGCTGAGCGCGGCCAGCCGCTCGAGCTCCTCGGCGTCATCCCAGATGATGTTGAAATATTCGCAGATGCGCTGCACCTGATAGCGGGTCGGGCGGCCGCGGCGGCCATGTTCCAGTGCGGACAGGTAGGCGGACGACACCTCAAGCGCCAGCGCCATCTCCTTCAGGGTAACGCCTTTCGCCGTGCGCAATTCCCGCACCCTGAGGCCGAACGGGGTCATCGCCGGCGCCGCAGTAGGACGTAGAGTGCGCCGCCGCCGCCGTCTTTCGGCTGCGCCTGCGCGACCAGCAGGATACGGCCGCGATTTGGGCTTTCGTTCAGCCAGCGCGGCACCGCGTCCTTGAGAATACCCTGGCCCTTGCCGGTGACGATCAACACGGTCCGGCGGCCCGACTCCCATGCGGCGGCGAGAAAGCCGCTCAAGGCGCGGTGCGCGGACTCACGGGTATGACCATGCAGATCGAGCCGCGCCTCGATGGACATCTGACCGCGCCGCAGCCGTTCCGCGGTGCGTTTGTCGACGCCGGCAGCGTGACCCAGCTTTAAGGGCTCCGGCGGCTTGCGCGCAGGGGCCGGTACTGTCGATACGGTTGGCGGTTTCACTCCCGGCGCAGGGGCGGGCGGCGTGGCGGCTTTCGGCCTGTTGCGGCCGCGCAGCGGTTTCACATCCGCGGTCACCGACCGCCAGACCGCGCTATCGTCGTCGCGCCCCTTGGCCATCCTTAATCATCCTCGACCAGCACGATATGCATGCGCCGGGGGCCGTGCGCGCCGAGAAAGATCGTCTGTTCGATATCGCCGGTTCGGGACGGGCCGGTGATGAAATTCACCGTGCGCGGCATCGCCTCGTCCGCACGCAACCGGTCCCAGGCATCCTCGTAGGACCCGACGATCTGGCTCGCGCGCAAGACGACGACATGTGTGTCCGGCAGAAAATTCAGCGTCGTCGGATGGGCCGGTCCCGACTTCATCATCAGGGTCCCAGTCTCGGCGATACCGGCGAAGGCGGCGGTCAGCCCAACCTCATGCGTACCATCGCTGGCACCCTTGCTGACGGTAAGCGTAGGACGTTTGTCCCAGGGCACTGTATCGAGCGCAGGGTCGGGCGCGACACGAAGTTCCGCCGGCAGGTTTTCCTGCGCCAGATAATCCGCGACCTTGTCCGGTACATCGTCAAGCGACGCGACCCGATCGACGGTGACATCCACCTTGGCGGCGTAATCGACGAACATCTGTTTCAGATCCGCCGTCTCGACTCGGCCGGGACGAATACCCCGGGCATGACCGGCGATCCGGTCTTCCAGCGCGTCCTGCTCCGCCGTCCCCAACGCGCCGCGGCCGAGGCCCTGACGGATCGCGCCCAGAATGCTCTCGCGGCCGCTCATGCGTCGACACTCCGCTTGCCGCCGCGCGCCGACCATTGCGCCTGGAAAGTGCCGCCCGCTTGCGGTGCCGGAAAGTCACGATGCGCCGTCCAGCCGGCACCCCCCGGCAGTCGCCGGAAGCGCCCCTTGCGTCGGCCGAGCGCACCCAACACACGGAACTTCAGCTTCGCCAAGGCGTGGTATAGCCAGGGCCGCTTGGCGTAGAAGGCCCACATCTTGATGCCGGTGCGCATCGCCGCCGGACCGGTCTTGCCGTCGAACTCGCGTTCGCGCAAATGCCGCATCATCTTCGGCAGCGGAATGCGCATCGGGCAGACCTCTTCGCACCGGCCGCAGAAGCTCGAAGCGTTCGGCAGATGGCCCGCCTCGTCGACGCCGATCAGAGACGGGGTCAGCACCGAGCCCATCGGCCCAGGATAGACCCAGCCATAGGCATGCCCGCCGATGCTGCCATAGACCGGGCAATGGTTGAGGCACGCGCCGCAGCGGATGCAGCGCAGCATCTCCTGATATTCGCTGCCGACCATCTTGCTGCGGCCATTGTCGAGCAGGATGATGTGATACTGCTCCGGCCCGTCCGGATCTTCCGGCCGACGCGGCCCCGTCGAGAAGGTGGTGTAAACGGAATATTCCTGCCCTGTCGCGGAACGCGCCAGCACGCGGCTGATCGTCGTCGCATCCTCCAAGGTCGGTACCACCTTCTCCAGACTGGCGATGACCACATGCGCCTTCGGGATGGTCTGGGTCAGGTCGCCATTGCCCTCGTTGGTGACGATGACGGAAGTGCCGGTCTCGGCGATCAGAAAATTGGCGCCGGTGATGCCGACATCGGCATCGATGAATTTCTGCCGCAGCACCTCGCGCGCCTCGTCGAGCAGGGCGCGCGGCTCTTCCAACGGCCGGTCCGGATCGAATTGGTCGTGCGTTTCATAGAAGGCTTCCGCGACCTGATGCTTCAGGACATGGATCGCCGGTGCGATGATGTGGCTCGGCGCTTCGCGGCGCAGCTGGATGATATATTCGCCCAAATCCGTTTCGATCGGCTCGATGCCGTTTTCCTCGAAGAAATCGTTGAGGCCGATCTCCTCGCCGATCATCGACTTGCCCTTGGTCACAGTCTTGGCGTCGAGATCGCGGCAGATTTTCAGGATCGCCTGGCGGGCGTCTTCCGGCGTGGCGCACCAATGGACCTGGCCGCCCTCTTCCGTGACCTTGCGTTCGAAGCGCTCCAGATAGTAGTCGAGATTCGCCAAGGTATGGTTCTTGATCTCGCGCGCCTGGTCGCGGATATCGTCGAATTCCGGAAGCCGCGCGCGGGCCTCGAGGCGGCGTTCGACGAAGCCGCTTTTCATCTTGTCCAGCGCCTGCTGCAGATTGCCGTCGTCGAGCGCTTCGCGCGCGTTGCCGATGAAATTGCGGGTCCGGCTTTCCTGCACCGTTCAGCCCTCCGGCTCGCCGATGGCGGGCGTGCCGGTCATTCCGGCCAGAACTTCCGCCACGTGCCGCGCCTGGATCGGCGAGCCGCGGCGCTTCAGCTTGCCGGCGATGTTCATCAGGCAACCCATATCGCCCGCCAGCACCGAGTCCGCGCCCGTGGCCGCGATGTCATCACACTTGTCCCCGACCATCTTGTTGGA
>JAPPPC010000567.1 GCA_028817685.1 Rhodospirillaceae bacterium | reverse complement strand
GAACCGCAGCAACTGGGGGAACTTTCCGCAATCCTATTCCATGGTCGGGCTGATCAAGTCGGCCATGAAACTGTCGAAACAGTGGGAGGCCGCGTTTTGAGCCGTCTCGTCGTCGTTTCCAATCGCGTTGCACTGCCCTCTTTGACGAAGCGGGAATCGACCGGCGGGCTGGCGGTCGCCGTGCTCGAAGCGCTGGAGCAGCATGGCGGCATCTGGTGCGGCTGGAGTGGCGATCTGATATCGGGCGAGCCGGAGGCGATCGATATCCTCGAGGACGGCAAGATCACCTATGCCACGCTGGATTTGCCCGAGGATGATTACGAGCAGTTCTATAACGGCTACTCGAACGGATCGCTGTGGCCGCTGCTGCACTACCGGCTCGATCTGGTCGAATATTCGCGCCAGAACTATGCCGGCTATATGCGGGTGAATCAGCGTTTCGCCGAACATCTCCGCCCGCTGCTGCAGGATGACGATCTCGTCTGGGTGCATGACTATCACTTCATCCCGTTGGCGCGCGAACTGCGGCAGCGCCGCTGCACGCAGCGCATGGGCTTCTTCCTGCATGTCCCCTGGCCGTCGCGCGAGGTTCTGACCGCGCTGCCGGATCACCGCGAATTGGCCGAGGCGCTGCTGGAATACGATGTCGTTGGTTTCCAGACGAAAGGCTATGTGCTCGCCTTCCTCGATTTCGTTGTGCGGGAGCTGGGCGGCACGGTCGAGCCCGATGGATTCCTCTACGCGTTGGGGAAACGCACGCGCGTGCAACATTTTCCGATTTCGATCGAGACCGAGAACTTCACCGAATTGGCGGAAGAGGCGGAGGGCTCCAACCATGTCCGGCGGTTGGTGCAGAGCATGGGGGACGGCAAGTTGATCCTGGGCGTCGACCGGCTCGATTATTCGAAGGGGCTGATCAACCGCTTCCAGGCCTATGAACATCTGTTGCGCGAATATCCAGAACATTGCCGGGCCGCCACGCTGATGCAGATCGCCCCGACCTCCCGCGGCGACGTGCTGCAATATCAGGAAATCCGCCAGGAGTTGGAGACCGAAGCGGGGCACATCAACGGCACCTATGCGGACTTCGATTGGACACCGATCCGCTATCTGAACAAGGGGTTCAGCCGGAAGATCCTGGCCGGGTTCTACCGCCGCAGCCAGGTCGGTCTGGTCACGCCATTGCGCGACGGCATGAATTTGGTCGCCAAGGAATATGTCGCGGCGCAGTCGGCAGCGGATCCCGGCGTGCTCATCTTGTCTCGCTTTGCCGGTGCGGCGGAGGAAATGGACGGCGCGCTGCTCGTCAATTCCTACGACCTGGCGGGCATGGCGGACGCGATGAACCAGGCGCTGACGATGCCATTGGAGGAGCGTGTGAACCGGTGGGTCCGCATGATCGATCAGCTGCAATCCTTCGACGTTCATCATTGGTGCAGAACCTGCCTCAGAGCGATCGAGATGGTGGCGGTGTCGCAGCCGAACGGTGATTCCGCTGCGTAGGGAGGCGGCGTCAATCTAGACGGTCAAGCTGAGACCAGCCGTAATCGGCAGCGTCTCATAGGGGAGGGAACCGGATGATCGTGAGAAATCTGAATGACGCGGAAAGCGCCGGCCGCCGCGTCCAATCGCCCAGCAGCGAGAGCGTGCGGCTGCTGTTGGCGGAGGACGGGATGGGGTTTTCGCTCAACGTGACCACGCTCAAGCCGGGGGTCGAGGTGCGGATGCGTTACCATAGCCATCTGGAAGCGGTGTACTGTGTCGCGGGGCTGGGCAGTATCGAAGACGAGGCAAGCGGCGCGGTGCATCCGATCGCGCCCGGCACGCTTTACGCGCTGGACCGGCACGACGCGCATGTGCTGCGGTCGGAAACAGAGCTGGAGCTGCTCTGTGTCTTCAACCCCGCGCTTGTCGGTACGGAGACGCGGGATGCGTCCGGCGGCTATCCACTGCTGGACCCTTCAGCCTAGAAAGACCGGTAACGCAGATTCCTTCACAGCAAAGACGTTTGGAGTACCCGAATGAAGTTCGGTTTCATGACCCAGCTGCAGATCCCGAAACCCTGGACGGCGACGTCGGAACGCCACGCGTTCTGGAACGGGCTGGACCAGGGCGTCGCGGCGGAAGCGGCGGGGTTTGAGTATTATTGGATCACGGAGCAGCATTTCTTCATCGAGATCGGCCACTCGCCCGCCTCCGACATGTATTTGGCGGCCTTGAGCCAGCGGACGTCGACCCTGCGGCTGGCGCTGGGTGTCGTGCTGATGCCGATCCACAACCCGGTCAGCATCGCCGAACGGGTCGCGACGCTCGACGTGCTGAGCAACGGTCGGGTGGAGTTCGGCACCGGGCGCGGCACCAGCGGCTACATCTCCGAGGGGATGGGGCTCGACCCGGCGGAGAGCCGGGAGGTCGCGCGGGAACATCTCGACGTGGTGCTGAAGCTGTTCGACGCGCATGAATTCGAAGGCTACGACGGCGACTACGTTTCCCTGCCGCCGCGCCACATGGTGCCGGGCCTCATCCAGACGCCACACCCGCCGCTCTGGACGGCGGCCTCGAACCTGGAGACCTATGAGCAGGCGGCCCGGCAGGGCTTCGGCTGCGTCGGCGTCACGCGCAGCTCCATCGCCGATACCAAACGAGCGGTCGAGAATTATCACGCCATCGTCAAGGCGACCGACCCCGCCGACTTTATCGCCCGCAAGCCGAACCACCAGACGGCGGTCTTCGGCATTGCCTATTGCGACAAGGATGACCGGGTCGGCCGCGATATCGGCTGTGCGGCAGCACGCTGGTATTACGGCGAAAACGACGCGGAGCTGAACCCGGTGCGCTTCGCCACCGCCGGCGGAGTCGAGAAGGTGAAGGCGCGCATGGCCGGGTTGAGCGACGACGACCTCATCGACAACGGCATGGCGATCGGCGGCGATCCGGACACGATCAGCCGTACGGTAGAGAATTGGGCGTCGACCGGCATCGACCAGATCATCTTCATGATCCAGGCCGGCAACACGACGCACGAACAGGTCATGCGTTCGATCGACCTGATCGGCGAAAAAGTAATCCCCCGGTTTCAGGGATAGACCGGGCCTACCCGTAGCTGTGCGCCATGCCTTCCGACGGATCCGCTTGCGGTCCGAAGGGGACGATGGGGTAGCGCAGGCCGACCTTGCCGATGCCTTCCAGCCCCTCGATGCCGCGGGCGAATTCGTCCGGCGGCAAAGCGATTAGCAATTCGTCGTCGGCGACGCCGCCATAGCGCCGCTCCGCGAAGCAGGGGATGGAGATGCTGGTCTCGCGCGTCGACAGCGCCTTGCCCCAGCTATCCGCGCAGGCGCTTTCGCCGGTGATGCTCATGTCGTAGCGCTTGTAGCGTTTCCACTGCAGCCCGTTGACGAACAGGATCATCTGGCCGGGCGTGGCGTAGAACAGGATGATGTCGGGCGGGTCGAGCCGCGCCGAGCGCAGGGGCGAGACGACGGTGCCGACGAACCGGCCGGACGGGACGCGCGGCATGTGCAGCTGGTGCTGATGCGCCGCCTCGCGGTTTTCGAACCAGACGCCGTCCATATGCTCGCCGGACAGGCAGCCTTCAGAGGGCTGTTCGAGACCCATGACCCCGCCGCAATTGCCGCCGGAGCGCACATTCTCCGCCGCGACGCCGAGGGTGAAGCCGGCCATGCGGCTTTGCGTGACGAGCTGGCAGGTGGTGTGGCGGACGCCCTCCTTGGGCCAGCGCAGGCCCGGCACATTCTCCATCTCCTCGCGCGACTCGAACTGCTTCATGCCGATCGGCAGGGTGCGGATCTTCAGCAGCTCGGTGAGCTTGCCGGCGAGTTCCTTCAGGGCTTGCGCGTCGATAGCGGACATCTGCGCCTCTCTAAGCTGTTGTTGTGCTAGGACAACGCTAGCATGCCGGGAACCGGGAGAGGCGCGGCCACTTGCCGCAGAGCGTTCGCTTCGACCGGTCAGCCGTGCAGGGCGCTCTTCTTCAGCATGACATGGACGCCCTTATGCACGTTCACCGTCTGGCTGACCCGCAAATCGGCGGCCAGGCTGCACAGCATGTAGGCGTCTTCCTTCGACAAGTTGGTCTTCTCCTGGATGAGACCGATCATTTCGCGCAAGGCCTGCTTGGCCGCGTTGTCGAGGCTGGGGTCGATGCCGGTGGTGATGTAGACGCTATCGTTCTCCGCCCGCGGCATCGCGATCGGCGTGTTCTTGTGCAGGATCAGCTGGAAAGTGCCGCTGAGGCAGGTCTCGATCGCCGTGCCGTTGACCTCGCCGTCGCCCTGCACCGCGTGGCCGTCGCCGGCGGAGAACAATCCGCCGTCATTGAAGACCGGCAGGTACAGCGTGGTGCCGGCGCCGAGCGCCTTGATGTCCAGGTTCCCGCCATGGGCGCGCGGGATGATCGAGGTAATGCGGCCCCAAGCCGGCGGCGGGGCGACGCCCATCACGCCGAAGAACGGGCTGAGCGGCAGGTCCACCCCCCAGGGCATATGGCCCACCATCTTCTCCCGGTCGAGGCGCAGATGGTTGAGGGTCATGGTCGGGAAGTCTTCCGGCAGAGTCCCGGCGAGCGGCCGGATTCGGTTCCAGCCCCAATCGGTGCGCAGCGAGACGTCCTGGATGCGCACCTCCAGCATGTCGCCGGGTTGGGCACCGCGTACCGCCACTGGACCTGTCATGATGTGGCCCGCCCCACCGGGCGTCACCTTCGCATGGATCTCCAAATGTTCCGGCAGGATTTCGAAACTGGCGTCCGGCAGTACGTCCGGGCCGCCGGAGACCGTGTTCAGGGTCACGGTGTCGCCGGAGTCGATCGTGGCGACCGGCGGCAGGGTCGCGTCGAAGATGGCCCAATGGACGGTGTCCGGGCTGGCGTCGATGGTGATGTGGTCGGCCATGGAACGGCTCCTTGCGGTCCTTATGGGTCGATGCGGTAGAACGCCATCGCGTTCCGGGAAAACAGCTTTTCCCGGTCCTCGCGCGGGAAATGCGCGGTGATGGTCTTGAAGGAATCGTAGATCAGATCGTAGCTGGCACGCAGCCCGTCGACCGGATAGTTGCTGGCGAACATGCAGCGGTCGACGCCGAACATGTCGATCGCCTCCAGCACAATCGGCCGGTTGCTCTCCAAGGTCCAGGGCCCGTCCGGCAGGCACAGGCAGGAGATTTTGAGATGTACGTTCGGTGCGTCGGCCAGTGCGTGCATGCCGCGCCGCCACATCGAAAGACCGTCTTCGCTACGGTCCCAGGGAAAGCCCGTATGGTTGAGGACGATACGGGTGCCGGGAAAGCTCTTGGCGACCTCCGCCGCCTCCTCGAGATGCCAACAGGGCACACGCAGATCCCAGGACAAATCGTATTTCTCCAGCAGCGCGAATCCGGCCAGCCATTTCGGGTCCTGCATGGTGCGCGGCGCGCCGGGCTGTTTGCTATGCGGGTCGGGCGCGGTGACCGGTTTCGAGCGAATGCCGCGGACCAAGGGAATCGCCGCCTGCGCGGCCAGGATCTCCTCCGAATTGTCCTCGTCGAACCAGGCGTGCGCGACGATGGCATTGGGAAAGCCGTGCTCGGCGTTGATCGCGCTGATCCATTCCGACTCCGCGACCTGACTGCCGCGGTGGCACTCGGCCTCGACATGGACTGTCTTGATGACATTGTGCTTGGCGGAGACGCGGCGATAGTCTTCGGCCAAGAAATTCTTCCGGATCGGTGAATTGTCGCCGAGGAAGAAATCCTCCTTCGGCTCGTCGCTCAGGAATGGATAGTGCAGCCCTTGGAGGTCCCAGAGGTGATGGTGTGCGTCGACGATCGCGATGTCGTCCATGCCTATCCCCGGGGCTTGGTGCCCACGATGCGGCTGAGCGTGCCGGCGATGAACTCGTGCACGGTGACATCCTCGAAACCCGCCGACTCGAAATAGCCGATGCAGTCGGCTTCGGTATGGGCCATGCCGGTGCTGCCATTAATCGCTTCTGCGAGCCCCCACAGAGCCGGCCCGATGGGCCCGCTACGGTCGTCTCGCAGAGTCTCGCCGATCAGATGCATCTCGCCGCCCGGGACCAGCGCGTCGAAGCTGCGCTGGATGACCTGGCCGATGATCTCCCGGCTGTAGAGCGGCAGGTTGCTCGCCATGATCGCGACGTCGCAGCCCTTGGGAAAATCGTCCGCGGTGAAATCGCCGCCGATCGCGGAGACCTGATCTGCGACGCCATGCTCGGCGATGTATTCGCGCGCCACTTCCGCCACCGGCGGCAGGTCGAAGACCACCGCTTCGATATGCGGATGCGTCTTTGCGGCGGTGATGCTGTAGGCCCCGGAACCGCCGCCGAGATCGAAGATTTTGTGGCGCTGCGACAGGTCGACCTGACGGACGAAACGCCGAGCCGCCCCCATGCCGATGCTGTAGGTCGCCTCGTGCATCTTGCGCGCGGCCTCGACGGTCAGCCCTTCATATTGACCTAAAATCTTTTCTTTGGGTTGGCGCAGAAAGTCGGTCAGGTTGCCGAACTTTTCCCAGCGCGGCTTCGTGAACAGCATCCACGGGCCGGCATAGCCCGGCTCGCCCTCGACCAGGAACCGCTCGACATCGGGGGCGTTGCGGTATCGGCCGCTTTCGTCCGTTTCCAGCAAATCCATCGCCCGGCATACGGTCGCCAGCCGGTCGGCGTTCCGTTCGGTGATGCCGGTCGCCGCGCCGATCTCCGCCGCCGTACCCGCGCCTTTCGACACCGCCGTAAAAAGACCCAACT
>JAPPPC010000057.1 GCA_028817685.1 Rhodospirillaceae bacterium | reverse complement strand
CGACGGACGGCTTGATGTTGGGGTCGGAGCTGGCTCGCAAATCCATGAAAGCCGGGGGTTGGGGGTCGAATTCGCCCGTGCCAACGACCGCTTCGTGGAAGTTCTGGACATTCTCCACATGGCTTTCGTAGAAGGCCGCGTCGAATACGGCGGCGACCATTTCCAGGTGCCGGATACGCCGGTCTCGCTTCGGCCCGTGCAGCGGCCGCATCCGCCAGTCTATGTCGCGGGCATGACTTCGGAGCCGCGGGTCATGCGGCGGATCGCGGAACGGGGCTACCGGGCGTTCGCCTCGCTGTTCGGCCCCGCGGACGGGCCGCCGTCGGAAAAACGCGAAGCAGTGCTGCAAGGCTTCGATGCGGCGGGCGTCCCGCGGGAGCAATGCCATTATGCGGCGCAGCGCCTGATCTACGTCACCGACGATCCCGACGATGCGCGCGATGCCGCGGCCCAGGCGCGGGAAACCCTGCAGCTGGTGCACGCGCTAAAGGGCGGTCATGCGGTTTTCGACGGCCACTTCGCAGCACCGCCCCCGGATGCCGCACCCGCCCTCAGCCTTGAGGATATCCAGCGCGATACGATGATCGGGGCACCGGACCAAATCGCGGCAAAGATCCGCGAAGACCAACGTCACCTCAAGCCGGAACAACTCTCCTGCTTCATGCAGTTCGGCGGTCTCGACCGGGAACGCGTCATCCTGTCGATGCGGCGCTTCATGGAAGAGGTCGTGCCCGCTTTGTGACGGCGCGCGCGCAAAGAGAAGTCAGGTTGTCCCATCAGACAGGACAACCTGACCACGAACCGGAAACGGTGTCTCCGGCGAGCTAGCTACCGGGCTGCAGCGCTTTCCACACCGACTGGGTCGTGACGGCGTTATACAGGTCATGCTGATTGCCGAGGCAGGCGCGCAGATGCGGATACATCTGGTAGCGCACCTTCACCGCACAACGATCCAAGGCGTACGCGATGCGCTGTGCCGTCTCGGGCGATTGGCCAAGCGTCGCATCGGCCAGGTCCCGCATGGCGGTCATCTGCGTTGCGGTGGTGGTCCGGTCCGCCGGCAGCCGGTTGACCATGCCGATCAATGTCTGCGTCGTGTGCCGATTGACCGTATTGCTCTTGGCGGCCCGCGCCGCGACCGGGCGCAAGGGTCCCGTCACCATTTTGATCTCCGCGTCGGTCAGCGGATCCGGGTCGCCTTGCACCGCGACCGGCAGGGCAGACACCAGTTGCCCGATCGACAATGTCGCATCGGCCGGATCGCCGACCAGATCGCGCACGAGCGGTTCGGGCATGCGCACCGACACGGCGCTGAAGCTGCGCAGGGAGACGATTTCGACCTGGTCTGCGACTGCAACGGATTGTCCCTTGTCATGCCTCGAGGCCAGCGTGATCGCCGCGCCGGGTACGGCTTTGTACGCGGTGCCCGTTTCGGGCGCCGGCCGGTTTTCCTGCAAGCAGATGCCTGAGACTTCAACCGAACACACGCCGTCCGCGCATTGTAGCGGCAGCGGCGTGGCGGTCGCGATCAGCCCAAGTATTTGCGGGGCCGCCTGGCTGGCTGCCGGTAACGCGGCAATCGCACCAATGGCGGCGATGAGTGATAAGACTTGTTTACGCATCAGCAACTCCCCCACCTGAAGGCGCCGCCCCCGCGACGCCGAATGTCCGAAAGGCCTGGTCCAGTGTAGTCGGAATGCGTCGACGCGAGAAATCAAATTTGGCCCCATCGGCCGACGGCGGGGGTGCCGTCCAATATGGGTGACTGGCCAGCTTCGGTTCGTTATTGCCCCTCCATGCCGCCTAAGATTGCGACCAACGGGCGCTTCGCTCCTGCGCTCAGGACGGTGGCACGCCCACCCGGTTTCCCTGATGCTGTTCATTCGAGGCCAAGGTATCGAGTAGCTCTACCACCTCGTAGATCCTGCCTTGTCTGGTTTTCGCGAACAGAACGTATTCGACATCGTAGTCGTGGCCGCGGCTACTGCGGGCATGGAAGTCGAACCGCACGACGGAGGAGGCCTCGTCGCCAATTTCGTCATGGATGTCGACGCGAACTGAATTTGTCTCGTAGAACTTCTGAAAGACCGCCTCATTAAACCCCGTGACCGCGTCCTTCCCCTCGTGGGGACCGGCAATGTTGGCGGCGAGAGAGTGGTTGAGGCGCCAAACCACGTCGTCGGCATAAAGGGATGCCATCAGCGCGCAATCTCCAAAGGCTTCGACGAGGCGACGCGCGGGTGTGGGTGAATTCATTTCGGGGCCCTTTTTTTATGAGCGTACTGTCGAGGTTAGATACCGCCGTATCGAAACGGACACGGCCATTCGAAACCTAGAAAAATAACGGCACGACGATAAAGTCAGCCGCTGTAAGCCGGCGTTCGGTTAAACATAAAACGCCCTTTCGCATGCAATTATTCCTGCCTCCGGTCCCGCTTATCTAGCCACCGGTAATACCCGCCCACCACCGGCAGGAACCACGGCCGGCCGTCGTAGAAGGGCACCGGCACCTTGGGCAGGTCGAGGGTGGCGTAGGCGGTGTTGGCCCGACCGTCCTGCAGGATGCGCTGTGCCACCTGGGTGCCGAGATAGGTCAGCATACCGACACCGCTACCATTGCAGCCGAGGCAGTAATGCAGCCCCTTCTCTTGGCCCATATGCGGCAGGAAGTCGTTGGTGAAGGCGACGAGGCCGGACCAGCTGTGCGTGATCTTCGTGCCTTTCAACTGCGGGAAGCGATCGGTCATCATCTGGTGCAGCAGGGGGCCGCTCACGTCGGGGCCGACCTGGGTGAAGCGGGCGCGGCCGCCATAGATCATGCGCGTACCGTCCGGCGACATGCGATAGTAGCACAGCACCCGCGGTGTCTCCGAAATCGTGCGGCCGTTCGGGATCAGGCTTGCCGCCAGGTCCGCCGGCAGTTTTTCCGTCGCAATGATGTGGCTCGCCACCGGGATCAGCCGCTTGCGCAGACCTGGGGTCAGCGCGCCGGTATAGCCGTTGGTGGCGACGATCACCTGTTCGGCCGTACAATCGCCCTTGCTGGTGTGCACGGTGAAGTTGCCGGCCGCACCTTCGATGCCGGTCACTTCGGTCTGCGCGCAGAGCCGTACCCCGGCGCGGTGGGCGGCCTCCAGGAGTCCCTTGTGAAACAAGGCTGGGTGCAACTTGGCGGATTTCCGAATGACGATGCCACCATGATAGAAGTCGCTCGCGATCTCGCTTCGCTGTTCGGCGCGCGACAGCACCGTGGCGCCCGCATCGGTCACCCGGTTGATCAGCTCGGCCTTTGCTTCGAAACCTTCGAAATGCTGCGCGGTGTAGGCGCCGAGAAAGCGACCGGTCTTCTCGAAATGGCAGTCGATGTTCTCGCGCGCCACAAGGGTCTCGACCAGGTCGAGCGAGGCCGCGCTTTCGACCATCAGCCGCTCAATCAGCTTGGCGTGGTCGTCGCCCTTCGCCGCCTGCCCGGGCGTGCCGGAAATTCCCTTGCCGAGATTGATGCCGGCGCTAAGCCCACCGCCATTGCGCGTGCTGGCGCCCTCGCCGAACCGGTCCTTTTCCACCACCGTCGCGGTGCGTCCGTTGCGCGCCAACTCCAGCGCTGCGGACAGGCCGGCATAGCCACTGCCGACGATTAGCACCTCGGTGCTGGAGGGCAGGTCGCCGGCATGGTCCGTCCCCGGCCGCGCCGCCTCCCACCAATAGGGCTCCGGCACGTAGTCCGGGTGAAACAGGTCGCTATCCAGCGCCAAGGCGAAAACCCCCGATCAGACCTATTTCGCGTATTTCGTCGCGATCACCTCGAAGGCCGCGCGCATGGCCATCGCCTCGCCGCCTTCCGGTTTGCCGGGGGTGGCGCCACTGTTCCAGGCCATGATGTCGAAATGCGCCCAGGGAATGTCGGGCTCGACGAAGCGTTCCAGGAACAGCGCCGCGGTGATGGCGCCGCCCTGCGGGATTTTGCCGGTGTTGGAGATATCGGCGATGTTCGGCTCGATATATTTGTTGTAGGGCTGCCACAACGGCATGCGCCAGACCGGGTCGTCCTGGGCCTCGCCGGCCTTGGCGAAGGCGGCGGCGAGACCGTCATCATTGCAGAACATGGCCGGCAAGCTCGGGCCGAGCGCGATACGCGCCGCGCCGGTCAGGGTCGCGAAGTCGAGGATGACGGCGGGCTTCTCGGCGGCACCCAGCGCCAGCGCGTCGGACATCACCACGCGGCCCTCCGCGTCGGTGTTGCCGATCTCCACCGTGATGCCCTTGCGGGTTGTGACCACGTCCATCGGGCGGTAGGCGTTGCCGGACACAGAGTTCTCCACCGCGGAGATCAGCACCCGCAGCCGTACTTTGAGTTTGGCTGCCATGATCATGTGGGCGAGCCCCAGAACATGCGCCGCGCCGCCCATATCCTTTTTCATCAAGAGCATGCCGCTCGCCGGTTTGAGATCGAGGCCGCCCGTGTCGAAACAGACGCCCTTGCCGACCAGGGTAACCTTCGGGTCCGAGGCACGGCCCCATTTGAGGTCGATCAACCGCGGTGCGCGGTCCGAAGCGCGGCCGACCGCGTGGATTGCCGGGAAGTTTTTCTTCAACAAATCGTCGCCGACCACTGTGCTGCAGCTGGCCTTGTGCTGGCGGGCGAGCTTGCGGGCGGCGTCGGCCAGCTCGGCCGGACCCATATCGGACGCCGGGGTGTTGATCAGATCGCGGGTGAGGAAGGTCGCTTCGACCGCTGCTGCGACCGCCCCCTGATCGGCGTTCTTTGGCCAGACCAGTTCCGGATGTTGCTTCGGCTTACCCTTGTAGCGGGTGAATTTATAGGCGGCGAGGCCCCAACCGAGCGCCAGCCGGTTGGCGGTCGATGCTTTGGGTTCTCGGGCCAGTTTGTAGCGGCCCTTCGGCAGTTTGTCGCTCGCCGCCGACCAGGACCAGATATCGTCGTCACCGCCCACGCCGACCAGCGCGCCCGATGCCGCGCCGTCCTTGCCCGGCAGCAGCAGGACCGATCCCGGTGTCGCTTCGAACGCCGCGCCCTTCACCCATGTGGCGGTGGCTTTGGGTTGTTTTTTCAGCCAGCCGGCCAGGCCGTCGGCGGTGAGCGGGGTCAGCGGCAGGGTGCGGGCGTTGGCCCGGGCAGCGAAACAGTCGGTCACGGAAATCTCCTCAACGGGGTGTGTGCGATACTGAGTATCACAAAACCGCCAGTTTGATAAAATTGCGACCATGGCTCGAAAACCCCAAGGCGCACTGCGCCGCGGCTGGACCACGGGCGCCTGCGCTGCAGCGGCGGCACGCGCGGCCTACCAGGCGCTTTTGACTGGCGATTTCCCGGACCCGGTGACGATCCGGCTGCCGAAAGGGGAGACGCCGTCATTTTCGCTGGCGCAGCAGTTGCTTGAAGCTGGTTCAGCCTGCGCCGGCGTAATCAAGGATGCCGGGGACGATCCGGACGTGACGCATGGGGCGCTGATCGTGGCGCAGGTCGCGCCGGGCGCTGCCGGTGCGGGAATTACCTTTCATGCCGGTTCCGGGGTCGGCACGGTCACCAAACCGGGCCTGCCGATCCCCCCGGGCGAGCCCGCGATCAACCCGGCGCCGCGCGCGCTGATTGCCGCGATGCTGGAAGATGTCGCGGCACAGCACGAGACCATAGCCGACGTCGCAGTGACCCTGTCGGTGCCGGATGGGGAGCGCATGGCCGCGCATACCTGGAATCCGCGGCTCGGCATCGTCGGTGGACTGTCGATCCTGGGCACGACCGGGATCGTCATCCCCTATTCCTGCCGCGCCTGGAGTCGGTCGATCCCTCAGGGCCTCGGCGTGGCGCGGGCGACCGGCGTGGGGCACATCGCCGGCGCCACCGGCAAGACGTCGGAAGCGGCGGTGCGCCAGTATTACGGCTTGGAGGAGGCATCGGTCGTCGATATGGGGGATTTCGTCGGTGGTATGCTGAAATATCTCGACTCCCATCCGGTGCCGCGACTGACCATTGCCGGCGGTTTTGCCAAGCTGACCAAGCTGGCGCAGGGCCACATGGATCTGCATTCCGGCCGCAGCCAAGTCGATTTCGATGCGCTTGCCACGCTTGTGGAACGACTTGGCGCGGCGGCTACGGTGGCTGGCGCGGTGCGCAAAGCGAATACGGCAAGCGAGGCGCTTGGACTTGCGGATGGGCTGGGGTTGGGTGACGCGGTCGCGTCGTCGGCGCGCGACGCTGCCTTGGAACGACTGTCCGCCGCTATCACGCTCGACGTGCTGGTTGTCGACCGGCGGGGAAAATTGGTGGGTCATGCCGGCCCGTGAAACGCCACATCTGTTGATACTGGGCGGCACGGCCGAGGCGGCCCGGCTTGCATCGGCTGCGGTCGCGCGGTTCGGGCCTGGCCTCACCGTGACAACATCGCTCGCCGGGACGACCCGTACGCCCAATCCCATCGCCGGCGAGGTGCGAGTCGGCGGATTCGGCGGAGCGAGAGGGTTGGCCGCATGGCTGCGCGCCGAACAGGTCGATATGGTCGTCGATGCGACGCATCCATTTGCAAGAAATATTTCAGAGAATTCGTTTAAAGCGACAGGGGCGGAGAATTGTCCGGCACTGGTCTTTTCACGGCCTTCGTGGCAACCGAAACCCGGCGATCGCTGGCGAGTCGTGTCCGATCTTGACAGTGCGGCGGCACTCTTGCCAGATATGGCAAAGCGGGCGTTTTTAAGTGGCGGATCGCTACGATTGAGCGCCTTTGCCCGCCTCCCGCTTGTGCATTTGGTGGTACG
>JAPPPC010000212.1:5288-6801 GCA_028817685.1 Rhodospirillaceae bacterium | reverse complement strand
GTCCGGTTTCCGGGGAGCACCTCATTTAGTTCAGGCAATTCAGTGGAGATGCTCGAACCAAAGCTTCTCGCGTTTGCCATGTATCGTCCCCTTTCGGAAATCGCAGGTGCAGCTGACCAGGTTGATTTTTTAGAGCGACACGGTTTTATAAATTTGAGAAGTGTCATTCGAGTTACCCTTCGAGACGCTGAAGAAGAAAAAAATATGGAATCGAGCATCAGCTCTTTTTCAGAGATTAACGACGAAACTTCGCGTAATGTTCGCACCCAGTATGAAGAACACCCGTATCCTCGTTGGCTGCATATACCGCGCACCTCGCCAGTGAACTTACCTAAACAGTTAAAAGAGAAGTTCCCGTATTTTTCGCAGGCGGAAGCTCTGAAAAACCCGCAGACGATTCTGATTGCAGGCTGCGGCACCGGGCGGCATGCTGCGAGTGTCGCCATGCAGTGGCCGCAAGCCAACATTCTGGCCATTGACTTGTCCAAAAGATCCATCGCCTATGCCATGCGAAAGGCAAAGGAACTCAATATTTCGAATATACGGTTCCGGCATGGTGACATCATGGAAGCTCACAGGCTGAAGGGTCCCTTTGATATGGTGCAGTCAGTTGGTGTTCTGCATCATATGAAGGATCCATTAGCCGGCTAGCGAAAATTGTCAGCGCTTTTAGCAAATGGCGGCACCTTCCGTTGCGGGCTCTACAGTCAACGAGGCCGACAATTCGTTTTTGACGCGAGACGCGCCGTCGCGCAGCGAAATATCGGCAGTAGCCATGAAAATATTGTTGACTTCAGGCACCGTGTCCTCAAAGGAGAAGTTCTAGATGACGTTTCTCAACTCGTCGAATTTGCGGATTTCTTTAGTACAAGTGCCTGCCGCGACCTAATCTTCCATGTCCACGAAGATAGTTACACACCTCAAAGGTTAAAGACAGAAATATCAGAGGTGGGAATGGAATTTATAGGTTTCAATGACATTGAAGATCGTGGCGCAAGCGACCTTTACCGGAAACAGTTTCCAAATGAACCGACATTGACGAACCTAGAAAACTGGGATCAACTCGAACGGACCCAGAACTCATTACTCGAAGGTTACGACTTTTGGTGTTGGAAACCTTTGTGAGAAGTTCTCCGGTAGGTCTCCGCGAAGGAATCTGTATGTTTTGAGACCATTGGGCCCACATGGTCGCTCAATCGAGCTTTGGTGCCGTCAGCGCACCGCAATCCTCGGCGAAGGCGAGCGGCGCCCCTGTCTTGGCCTGCAGTTCATCGCGCGACAGGCCGTCAAGTATCTCGCGGACCAGAAAGCCATCCGGCGTAACCTCGACCACCGCGAGATCCGTGTAGATCCGCTTCACCACGCCCATGGCGGTCAATGGATAGCTGCAGCGTTCCACCAGCCGCGCTTCGCCTTCCCGTGTGGTGTGAGCCATGGTGACCCAGACCGTTTTTGCACCGACTGCCAGATCCATCGCGCCGCCGACGAGCTTACACTGGTTCGGGGGAAGCGG